>NZ_JBPQTX010000254.1:0-10350 GCF_051386555.1 Streptomyces sp. URMC 126 | reverse complement strand
GTATAAGAGACAGGCCGAAGCCCCGCCCTCCCCTCAGTGCTTCTGCGCCTGCAGACGCGCGACGTAGGCGGCGGCCTGCGAACGCCGTTCCATGCCCAGCTTGGAGAGCAGGCTGGAGACGTAATTCTTGATGGTCTTCTCCGCCAGGTGCAGCCGTTCGCCGATCACGCGATTGGTCAGCCCCTCCCCGATCAGATCCAGGATCCGCCGTTCCTGTTCCGTCAGCGAGGCCAGCCGGTCGTCGCCGCGCGGGCTCTTGCCGTCACGCAGCCGTTCCAGCACCCGGGCGGTCGCCACCGGGTCGAGCAGGGACTTCCCGGCCGCCACGTCCCGGACGGCGGACAGCAGCTCATTGCCGCGAATCGCCTTCAGTACATATCCCGAGGCCCCGGCCATGATCGCGTCGAAAAGCGCCTCGTCGTCCGCGAACGAGGTCAGCATCAGGCACTTGATCGCGGGATCGAGCGAACGGATCTCACGGCATACTTCGACTCCGCTGCCATCCGGAAGCCGAACGTCCAGAACGGCGACGTCGGGCCGGGTGGCGGGAATGCGCACCAGTGCGTCCGCGGCGGTACCGGCCTCTCCGACGACCTCGACATCCGCCTCCGTGGAGAGCATCTCGTGAACGCCGCGCCGCACGACTTCGTGGTCGTCGAGCAGAAATACCGTGATTTTTCCTTGTTCGCGCACAGTGTCAGTCTCACACATCGAGTCTTCCCCTGCTCTTGTCCTCCGGGATAACGTGCCGTCGTTCCGGCGGTAACCCTGCCTCGGCGGGGACGGCCCGCAAGGCTGTGACCAGTGCATTGACGGCCCTTTCTCGATTTACTTGGAAATCCAAGCAAAATCGCAGGTCAGAGAGGGTTTCGCAGGAATGCGGAGTACTGGGTAACGTGCATATTGCAGGCCATTCGGCGGGACACCTGTCACGCCCGGTTCGGCCTCGGCACACCCACCCCGTGTGCCGTCGGGAAGCGGGCGAGCACCCCCCAGCCCCACGGCGGGGGGACCCCCTACGGCAACCGGCGACCCCGGGGGCCGGACAGACGGAGGAGCACACGTGACCGTGGACAGCACCGCCGCGCGCAAGCCGCGGGGCGGCAAACGCGCCGGAGCGAAGAAGCCGGCGGCCGGGGCGGCCGAGCCGGAGCTCGTACAGCTGCTGACGCCCGAGGGCGAGCGGGTCGAGCACCCGGACTACGCCATCGACGTGACGCCCGAGGAACTGCGCGGCCTGTACCGCGACATGGTGCTGACCCGCCGCTTCGACGGCGAGGCGACCACCCTCCAGCGCCAGGGCGAACTGGGCCTGTGGGCCTCCCTGCTGGGCCAGGAGGCCGCCCAGATCGGCTCCGGCCGTGCCACGCGCGACGACGACTACGTCTTCCCGACCTACCGCGAGCACGGTGTCGCCTGGTGCCGGGGCGTGGATCCGACCAACCTCCTCGGCATGTTCCGCGGCGTCAACAACGGCGGCTGGGACCCCAACGAGAACAACTTCCACCTCTACACGATCGTCATCGGCTCCCAGGCGCTGCACGCCACCGGCTACGCCATGGGCATCACCAAGGACGGCGCCGACTCCGCCGTCATCGCCTACTTCGGCGACGGTGCCACCAGCCAGGGCGACGTGGCCGAGGCCTTCACCTTCGCCGCCGTCTACAACGCCCCCGTGGTCTTCTTCTGCCAGAACAACCAGTGGGCCATCTCCGAGCCCACCGAGAAGCAGACCCGCGTGCCCCTCTACCGCCGCGCCCAGGGCTACGGCTTCCCCGGTGTCCGCGTCGACGGCAACGACGTGCTGGCCTGCCTCGCCGTCACCCGGGCCGCGCTGGAGCGCGCCCGCACCGGCCAGGGCCCCACTTTCGTCGAGGCGTTCACCTACCGCATGGGCGCCCACACCACCTCCGACGACCCCACCCGCTACCGGCGGGACGAGGAGCGCGAGCTGTGGGAGGCCAAGGACCCGATCCTCCGCCTCCGCCGCCACCTGGAGCGCGAGGGCCTCGCCGACGACGAGTTCTTCGCCGCGCTGGAGGCCGAGAGTGACGCGCTGGCCAAGCGCGTCCGCGACACCGTGCGCACCATGCCCGACCCGGACGACACGGCGATCTTCGAGAACATCTACGCGGACGGCCACGCGCTGGTCGACGAGGAACGCGAACAATTCATCGCCTACCAGGCTTCGTTCGCCGACGAGGAGAGCAAGTAATGGCCACCGAGAAGCTCTCCATCGTCAAGGCGATCAACGCCTCCCTGCGCACCGCCCTGGAGAACGACCCCAAGGTCCTCGTCATGGGCGAGGACGTCGGCAAGCTCGGCGGCGTCTTCCGCGTCACCGACGGTCTCCAGAAGGACTTCGGCGAGGACCGGGTGATCGACACCCCGCTCGCCGAGTCCGGCATCGTCGGCACCGCCATCGGCCTGGCCCTGCGCGGCTACCGGCCGGTCGTGGAGATCCAGTTCGACGGGTTCGTCTTCCCGGCGTACGACCAGATCGTCACCCAGCTCGCCAAGATGCACGCCCGCGCGCTCGGCAAGATCAAGCTGCCGGTCGTCGTACGGATCCCCTACGGGGGGGCCATCGGGGCCGTGGAGCACCACAGCGAGTCCCCGGAGTCGCTGTTCGCGCACGTCGCCGGGCTGAAGATCGTGTCGCCGTCGAACGCGTCCGACGCGTACTGGATGCTCCAGCAGGCCATCCAGAGCGACGACCCGGTGATCTACTTCGAGCCCAAGCGCCGCTACCACGACCGCTCCGAGGTCGACACGGAGGCGATCCCGGGCCCGCTGCACGCCGCCCGCACGGTGCGCCAGGGCACGGACCTGACGCTCGTCGCCTACGGTCCGATGGTCAAGACCTGTCTGGAGGCGGCCCAGGCCGCCGCCGAGGAGGGCAAGAACCTGGAGGTGCTCGACCTGCGGTCGATCTCCCCGATCGATTTCGACGCCGTCCAGGCGTCCGTGGAGCGCACCCGCCGGCTCGTGGTCGTCCACGAGGCCCCGGTCTTCTTCGGCTCCGGCGCCGAGATCGCGGCCCGGATCACCGAGCGCTGCTTCTACCACCTGGAGGCCCCTGTCCTGCGGGTCGGCGGCTACCACGCCCCCTACCCCCCGTCGCGGCTGGAGGACGAGTACCTTCCCGGACTGGACCGGGTGCTCGACGCCGTAGACCGCGCGCTTGCGTACTGAGGGCTGAGGAGAGTCGTGACGATGACTGCGAGCACAGCGAGCGACCAGCGCTTCCGCGAGTTCAAGATGCCCGACGTGGGCGAGGGCCTCACCGAGGCCGAGATCCTCAAGTGGTACGTGGCGGTGGGGGACACCGTCTCCGACGGCCAGGTGGTCTGCGAGGTCGAGACCGCCAAGGCAGCCGTCGAACTGCCCATCCCCTTCGACGGCGTGGTGCACGAGCTGCGCTTCGAGGAGGGTGTGACGGTCGACGTCGGCACCGCGATCATCTCGGTCGACACCCGGCCCGGTGACGGGCCCGTCGGCCAGGCCGCCGGGGTCGACCCGACGGTCGCCGGCGCCCCGGCCGAGCCCGCCGCGCACGCCGAGACGGTGGCCGCGCCGGAGGGCGAGGGCCAGGGGCAGGGCCGGCAGGCCGTCCTGGTGGGGTACGGCGCCGCGCCGTCGTCCACCAAGCGGCGGCCGCGCAAGGCCCGCCCGGAGGCGTCGACGGTCGGCGCGGCCGTCCAGGCGGAGCTGAACGGGCACGCGGCGCCCGCCGCCGCGGCACCGGTGGCTCCTGCCGCCCCCGTTGCCCCTGCCGCACCCGCCGCACCCGCCGCACCTGCCGTCACCGGTGCCCCCGCGGCCACCGGCAGCGCCCGGCCGCTGGCCAAGCCGCCCGTCCGCAAGCTGGCCAAGGACCTCGGCATCGACCTGGCGTCCGTCAGCCCGAGCGGCCCGGACGGGATCGTGACCCGCGAGGACGTCCACGCCGCCCACCAGGCGAGCGTCGCCCCGCCGGCACCCGAGCCGGCCGTCGCCGCGGCCCCGACCGAGGCTCCCGCCGGGGTGGCCGGGACTTCCGCCGGGGTGTGGGCCGCGCGGGAGACCAGGATCCCGGTCAAGGGCGTCCGGAAGGCCACCGCGCAGGCCATGGTGGCCAGCGCCTTCACCGCGCCGCACGTCACGGAGTTCGTCACCGTCGACGTCACCCGCACGATGAAGCTCGTCCAGCGGCTGAAGGACGACCCCGACATGGCCGGGCTGCGGGTCAACCCGCTGCTGCTGGTGGCCAAGGCGTTCCTGGTGGCCATCCGGCGGAACCCGGACGTCAACGCCACCTGGGACGAGGAGAACCAGGAGATCGTCCGCAAGGACTACGTGAACCTGGGCATCGCCGCGGCGACGCCGCGCGGGCTGATCGTGCCCAACATCAAGGAGGCGCAGGCCAAGACGCTCCCCGAGCTGTCGCGGGCCCTGTCCGACCTGGTGAGCACCGCGCGCGAGGGCAAGACCAGCCCGGCGGACATGTCCGGCGGCACGGTCACCATCACCAACGTCGGGGTGTTCGGCGTGGACACCGGGACGCCCATCCTCAACCCGGGCGAGGCGGCGATCCTGGCGTTCGGCGCGATCAAGCTCCAGCCGTGGGTGCACAAGGGCAAGGTCAAGCCCCGCCACGTCACCACGCTGGCGCTCTCCTTCGACCACCGCCTGGTGGACGGGGAGCTCGGCTCGCGGGTGCTGGCCGACGTCGCGGCCGTCCTGGAGCACCCGAAGCGGCTGCTGACCTGGGGCTGACGCCGGGCGGCACTCCGTTGCGCGGAGGGGCCGGGGCCGCGTGAACGGGGCCCGGACCCCGCTACGGTCCGTGGTCCGGTGAACGGACCGCGGTCTCGCGAACGGGCCCCGGCCCCGCTAACGGACTGCGGTCTCGCGAACGGGCCCCGGCCTCGCGAACGGATCGCGGTCTCGCGAACGGTCCCGGCCTCGCGCCGGACATGACGGAGGGCCCGGACGCGCCTACTCCTCACCCCCCTCCAGTGAGGAGCGGGCGGCGTCCGGGCCCTCCGTTCAGGCAGAGCGGCCTAGGGCCATTCCCACCGCAGGGTGGAATGGCCCGTGTAGGGCAATTTACTTAAGATTGACCGACACTTGCAGTGTCGGAACGGGCGTCGGAACGGGAGGCCCCCTTTGACGGGCGCGCGTGCGGGCGGGGGTGCCCAGGACCCCACGGGGGACGGGGAATCCATCAGCCGTCTGCTCCGGGCCTGGCGGGCCCGGATCGACGCGCGGACCGTCCCCGAGCTGCGCGGCGTCCACCCCCGGCCGGGGCGCCTGCTGTCGCAGCGGCACGTCGCCCGGCTCACCGGAGTGAGCGAGGGCTGGTACCGGGCCCTGGAGGCCGGCCGCCGCCAGGACTTCTCCGAAAGCTTTCTGCTGCGGGTCGCCGCCGCGCTGCGACTTAGCGAGGCCGAGACGCTGACGCTCTTCCTCGCCGTCTGCGGCCGGCGTCCGCCCGGCTCCCCCTGCCCGCCCGGCGAACTCCCCCAGGGCGTCCGGGACCTGCTCGTCCAGCAGACGACGTACCCCGCCTACCTCTCCGACAACGCCTGGAACATCGTCGCCTCCAACCGCCTGATGGGCGAGTGGTTCCCCTGGGTGCTCCGCCCGGGGGCCAACCTCATGCGGTGGGCCCTGCTCCACCCCGAGGCCCGCGAGCAGATGCTGGACTGGGAGGACAACTGCGCCCGGGCCTACCTCGCCATGCTCCGCGTCGCCGCCAACAGCAACCCGGGCGACGCCGCACTGCGCGCCCTGGTCGGCGAGGTCCTGGCCTCCGACGCGGACTGCCGCCGCATCTGGGCCGAGGAGCACGACGTCGTCGAGCACCGCGACGGGCACGTCTTCCGGCTCCGGCTGCCGTACCACGGGTACGCCGAGATCCGGGTGGCCAGCCATGTGCTGCTGCCGATACAGCGTCCGGACCTGCGCTTCGTCTTCATCACTCCGGTGCCGGACTGAGGACGGTCCCGGACGCGGCCCCGCCGTCCGGTCCGGCGGGTGGGCCAGGCGGTGGCGGCCTCCCCCGGCCGTCCACCGGCGTCCGGCCGTATCCCTCCTGTCGTCCCCCCGCATCGTCCCCCTGCCGTCCACCCTCATCCGGCCGGACCGGCTCCGCCGCGGTCCGTACCACGTCCCGTCCGGATCGCGGACAACCCCTCATCAAGGCATCTGTCTTGTATCTATGCTGTGTGCATGCCCTCCACCCCCTCCGTGTCCCTCACGTCTTCCTCAGTGCGGTCCCCGAAGTCCCCGCACACCCCGAGGCCCGCGCGGGCCGAGACGGCGGCGCGGGCCGAGGCGCCCGCCGTCCGCCCGCCCGCGGCCGACCGCGTCTACGCACATGTGAAGGACGGCGTCCTGCACCGGCGGTACGCCGGGGGGACGCTGCTCACGGAGGGCGGGCTCGCGGAGGCCGTAGGGGTCTCCCGGACACCCGTCCGCGAGGCGCTGCTGCGGCTGGAGGGTGAGGGTCTGCTCAAGCTCTACCCGAAGAAGGGGGCGCTCGTGCTGGCCGTGTCCGCCCAGGAGATCGCGGATGTGGTGGAGACGCGGCTGCTGGTGGAGAAGCACGCGGCGGCCAAGGCCGTGCCCGCGCCACCGGCCCTCATCACCCGGTTGGAGGAACTGCTCGCGGACATGCGCCGGCAGGCCGCCGACGGCGATCTGGCCGCCGTCTCGGTCAGCGACCGCGCCTTCCACGCGGAGATCGTCCGCAGCGCCGGGAACCAGATCCTGTCCCGCCTCTACGACCAGCTGCGCGACCGCCAGCTGCGGATGGGCGTCGCCGCGATGCACGCCCACCCGGACCGCATCGCCAAGAACATCGCCGAGCACGCCGAGATCCTGGAGGCCCTGCGGGCCGGGGACGCGCCCGCGGCCATCGCCGTCGTCGACCGGCACGTGAGCTGGGTCCGCACCCTCGCCCAGGGGAACGACCGATGACCGCCCCCTGTCCGGGCCTGCCCGGTGACCCACCGGGCGGACGGCGGGCGGCGGCGGTCTGGGGCGTCGGGGTCGGCGTCTACTTCGTAGCCATCGTCTTCCGTACCAGCCTCGGCGTGGCCGGCATCGACGCGGCCGAGCGGTTCCACATCAACGCCTCCGCCCTGTCGACGTTCTCCATACTCCAGCTGCTCGTCTACGCGGGCATGCAGATACCCGTCGGCCTGCTGGTCGACCGCATGGGCACCAAGAAGGTGCTCGCCCTCGGCACGGTCCTGTTCACCGCCGGGCAGCTCTGCTTCGCGCTCTCCCACTCCTACGGGACGGCCCTGACCGCCCGCGCCCTCCTCGGCTGTGGCGACGCGATGACGTTCATCAGCGTCCTGCGGCTCGGCGCCCGCTGGTTCCCCGCCCGGCACGGGCCGATGGTCGCCCAGGTGGCGGCGCTGTTCGGGATGGCGGGCAACCTCGTCTCGACCCTCGTCCTCGCCCCGCTGCTGCACTCCCGCGGCTGGGCCACGACGTTCGGCGGCAGCGCGGCGGCCGGCGTCGTCGTCCTCGTCCTGCTCCTGGTCTTCCTCCGGGACCACCCGGAGGGGTACGCGCCGGCGCCCGCCCCGCGTCCGGGCGCGGGCTACGTCCGGCAGCAGATCACCCGCGCCTGGCGGGAGCCCGGCACCCGGCTGGGCATGTGGGTGCACTTCACCACCCAGTTCCCGGCGATCGTCTTCCTGCTGCTCTGGGGCATGCCGTTCCTCGTCGAGGCCGAGGGGCTGGACCGGGGGACCGCGGGCCGGCTGCTCACCCTCGTCGTCCTGGTGAACATGGCCGTCGGCCTGGTCTACGGCCAGATCGTGGCCCGGCACCACGCCGCCCGGCTGCCGCTCGTCCTCGGCACGATCGGCGCGACCGCGCTGCTGTGGGCGGTCACCCTGGCCTGGCCCGGACCGCACGCCCCCATGTGGCTGCTGATCACCCTCTGCGCGGTGCTCGGCGCCTGCGGCCCGGCCTCCATGATCGGCTTCGACTTCGCCCGGCCCGCCAACCCGCCGGAACGGCAGGGCACGGCGTCCGGCATCGTCAACATGGGCGGCTTCACCGCGTCCATCACCACCCTGCTGGCCATCGGCGTCATCCTCGACGCGACCGGCGACGACTACCGGACCGCCTTCGCCACCCTCTTCGCCGTCCAGGCGGTGGGCCTGGCCCAGATCCTCCGGCTGCGCGAGCGGGCCCGGCGGCGGGAGCGGGAACGGGTGGTGGCGTCGCGGGTGGAGACGGTGCACGTACCGGTGTGATCCGGGGTGGGGCGTCCCACCCCCTGCCCCACTCCCCTCGTCCTCAGGGAGCCCCTAGGGGACCTAGGGACCTACGGGTCCTGCGGGCCCTAGGGAGCCCTATGGGCCGTAGGGGTCCTACGGGCCGTCGGGGTCCTACGGGGGGCCCAGGGAACCCGGGGGCCCTACGGCACCCAGGCACCCCAGGGGCCCTACGGCACCCAGGACCCCTTAAGGGGTCACCGCGAACGCCCGCAGGATCGCTTCCGCCAGCCGCCGGTCGCCCTCCACCCCGACCCGGTCCGCCACCGCCTCCGGCCGCACCCGCCCGCAGGCGAGCCGGAGGTACGTCTCCCAGTCCATGGCGAGCGTCACCGCGGGGCCGAGCGACACACTGGAGTCGAGCGTGCCCCGCCCCGCAGCGTCGACCCGGACGGTCCGCAGGAACTCCACCGGCCCGTGGACGTCCACGACCACCGCGCTGCCGGGCGGCGCCCCCGCGTCCTTGGCCACCACCCTGGGCAGCCCGGCGAGCAGGATGTCCCGGGCCAGCGGCGCGGCCGGCGCGTCCAGGTTGCCGGGCACGCCCAGGGCCCGCCGGAGGTCCTGCTCGTGCACCCACACGTCGAAGGCCCGCAGCCGCAACTGCTGTTCGAGCGGCCGCTCCGGGCCGCTGCCCAGCGGCCAGCGCACCGGGGTGTGCGGCGGCCGCGTCTCGTTGCGCAGCTGCCGTGACCGCCGGATGATCGTCAACTCCAGCTCGGAGGTCATCTCCAGGGCCGTGTGACAGCGCCGCACGTCGACCTGGACCTCCACGTAGCGCGAGAACTCGTCGGTGACGTGGAAGAGGTCGCGCGGCAGGGTGTGGATCGGCCGTGGCTCCCCGAGCATTTCGCTCTCCACCCCGATGACATGCGAGACGACGTCCCGGACCGACCACCCCGGGCACTCCGTGGGCCGGTTCCAGTCACCCTCGGCCAGTGGTTTCACCAACTCGTTGATCGCTTCGATGGAATGGGTCCAGGCGTCGATGGCGGGCTGCAGGCTGGGGTGGACGGTCACGTGATCCCTCGTGCGGTGCGTGCGTTCGGCGGCATGGGTACGGGGCAAGTGCTGTCTGGGTCTCAGCAGTTAAGTTACGCTGCGCACGAGCAGCACGGCAGAGGTTTCCCGGGCCGAGAGTGGTGGTAGCGGTGGTAGTGTGCGCGTCTCGCTGATCCAGCTCGCCGTGGACCCGGCGGAGACCACGGACGCCCGCCGGGAGCGCGCGGCCGGCCTCGTCCGCGCCCAGCACGGCCGCGACCTGGTGGTCCTCCCCGAGCTCTGGACCGTGGGCGCCTTCGCTTTCGACTCCTTCTCCGCCGAGGCCGAGCCGGTGAACGGCCCCACAGCGGCGGCGATGTCGGCCGCCGCGCGCGACGCCGGGACCTGGCTGCACGCCGGCTCGATCGTCGAACGGGCCCCGGACGGCGCCCTGTTCAACACCTCGCTCCTCTTCGCCCCCGACGGCACCCTGGCCCGCACCTACCGCAAGATCCACCTCTTCGGCTTCGACCAGGGCGAGGCCGTCCTGCTGAGCGCCGGCCGCGATGTCGTCACCGCCCCCCTCCCGGACACCGTCCTGGGCCTCGCCACCTGCTACGACCTCCGCTTCCCGGAACTCTTCCGGTCCCTGGTCGACGCCGGCGCCCAGACCCTCGTCGTCCCGGCCGGCTGGCCCGAGCGCCGCCGCGCCCACTGGACCCTCCTGGCCCGCGCCCGCGCCGTCGAGGACCAGGCGTACGTCCTCGCCTGCGGCACGGCCGGCACGCACGCGGGCGTGGAGCAGGCGGGCCACAGCATCGTCGTCGACCCGTGGGGAGAGGTCCTGGCCGAGGCGGGCCGGGAGGAGCAGGTGCTCACCGCCGACCTGGACATGGAACGGGTGGCCCGCACCCGCGAGGAGTTCCCGGCGCTGCGCAACCGAGTGCTGGGTCGGTAGCGGGCCAGGGGACCAACTCCCGCACCGGATCCGCTTATTCCGGTTACCCGCCAGGCTGACCGTGTACGTTCAGGCCATGAACGACCAGTACCCGCACACCCCGCCCCAGCCGTCCCCCGTAGCGTC
>NZ_JBPQTX010000253.1:0-10414 GCF_051386555.1 Streptomyces sp. URMC 126 | reverse complement strand
ACCGCGCTGCCTCGCGACCGGACTCGAACCGCCGCCCCCGCCCCGAGCAGCGTGGGGGCCAGCCCGGCGGTGGTGGTCAGGACGCCCGCCGCGAGGCCGCCGAACGGGATGCCGGCCCAGGCGAGGGCGGCGGTGAGGGACCGGACGCGCCCCAACAGGTGCCGGGGGACGCGTTCGTAGGAGATGGCGCTGAGGATGGGGTTGAGGAAGCCCGCGCCGAGGCCGCCGGCCGCGAAGACGGCGGCCACCGCCCACAGCGGCGCGTCGAGGGCGAGGACCAGGTAGCGGGGGGTGTCGCTGAGCAGGTAGCCGGTGAAGAAGACCAGGCGGCGGCGGAGCCGGTGGGCCATCGCGGCGGCGGTGAGGCCGCCGAGGACGGCGGTGACGCCGAAGAGGCCGTTGACGAGGCCGATGGCGGCCGGTCCGCCGCCGGACTCGCGGGCCCAGACGGGGACCAGCACCTGGGCGGAGGCCGCTCCGAGGAAGTTGCCGAAGCCGACCACGGCGCAGATGGCCAGGAGCAGGGGGTCGCCGCGCAGGAAGGCGTACCCCTCGCGCAGCCGGTGCCCGTACCCGGCTCCGGGCGGATCGTCGGCGTGGGCGGCGGCCGGGCGTCCCATGCCGGACGGCAGGACCAGCAGGGTGATCACCGCGCCGAGGGCGAAGCAGGAGGCGGTGGCGATCAGTGCCGTCAGGGGGCCGGCCAGGGCGACGAGGGCGCCGCCGGCCGCGGGCCCGGCCGTCGCGGCGAGTTGTTCGACGACGCCCGCGAGGCCGGTGGCCCGCTCCAGCCGCAGGCCGCCGCGGTCGGCGGCCTCGGGAACCATGACGTCCCGTGCCAGGTCGCCCGGCCCGCGGACGGCGCCGATGACGGCGACGAGGACGAGCAGCGGCCAGAAACGCAGCACGCCGAGGGCGTGGCAGAGCGGGATCAGGGCGGCGGCGGTCGCGCTGAGCGAGTCGGCCGTCCAGCAGACGAGGCGGGGGCCGACGCGGTCCACGAGCGGTCCGGTGAGGGCCTTCACCACGACGTAGGGGGCCAGTTCGCAGAAGGCGACGATCCCGGTGCGGGTGGCGCTGCCGGTGGTGACGAGGACGAACCAGGGCAGGGCGATGGCCGACACGCGGGTCGCGGTGAGGGCGACGGCCGTGGACGCCAGCAGCCCGACGAGGGGGCGGGCGCCGGTGCCGGCGGCGTTCCGCCCGGCGCGGTCCCGGCGGGGGCGTCTCATGACGGTTCCGGTTTCCCGGCCGGTCCGGGCGTGGCGGGGTCCGGCAGGATGTGCAGGACGACCTTCACCTGCTCGGCGCCGGCGGGCGCGTCGCCCTCCGGGCCGGGGCCGAAGCGGCGGTAGCGGGCCAGGACGGCGCGCAGTTCGGCGGCGAGGCCGGTGGCCTCCTCGGGGGTGAGGCGCAGCAGCCAGTCGCTCGTCTCCAGTACGTCGCGCCAGGCCGGGGGCAGGGACGGGGCCCGGCCGAGGGCCACCCGGGTGTGCAGGGCGTGCAGGTTCGCGACGGAGGCCCGGAACGCGGCCGCGGCCTCCGGCTCCTCGTCGAAGAGGGTCCGGTCGCTGACCCAGGTGGCTTCGTGGGCCGCGCGCCACCAGCGCTCCCGCGCGGTGCCGACGCCCGTTCTCCTCCTCGACGAACCCGGCGTCGGCGAGCCGGCGGAGGTGGTAGCTCGTCAGTCCGGAGGCGACGCCCATGCGTGCGGCGAGCCGTGTCGCGGTGGACGGTCCGGTGGCGCGGAGCAGGGCGACCAGTTCGACGCGGAGCGGGTGCGCCAGGGCGCGGAGCCCCTTGGCGTCGAGCACGACGTCCGTTCGCGGGTCGGGGCCGAAGTCGCGTATGGGGTCGGCCGGTTGGGCGTCGGGCGGTGTCATGGACGGCACCCTAGGACGCCAAGAAGTCTTTGCACTGGAGTTTTTGCGAAGAAGTCTTGGCACACGGCGGCGGCGGCGTCCGGGCGGTCCCCGCCGTACGGCCGGACGTCAGCGGACGCGGGCGTAGGCGCCCAGCGCGATCTCGGCGCAGTGCCGCAGCGACTCCGTGCCGGGGGCGAAGTAGCCGGTGTGGCCGTGGGCGCCCGCCGAGGAGACGGGACGCGCCCCGAAGGAGGCGGAGGTGGGGTCGGTGCCGTGACCGAGGCCGAACAGTTCGACGTTGGGGACGTTCCCGATCCAGTCGGCGGCGTTGCGCCGGACCGCCCACACCCGGACGGGGGTGCGCAGGCCGGCGACGGAGCCGGCCCGGACGCCGGGGCTGCCCAGGACGACGAGGTCGGACGCCTCGCCGCGGCCGATGGCGTGGGCGGCCAGGCCGCAGACCACCGAGCCGTAGCTGTGGCAGAAGACGGCCGGCGCGGCGGTGCCGGTGGCGGCCAGCCCGGCGAGGAAGCGGTCGAGCCGGGGTGCTCCGGCCTCGGCGAGCCGGCCGGTGGCGGCGTCCGGGCCGATGCCGACGGGGGTGGTGTAGCCCGCCCAGGCGATGACGGCGGTGGCGGTGCCGGGCTCCTGCCGGGCCATCTCGGCGCGCAGCGACCGGGCCATGCCGGCCGGGGTGCCGTAGGGGTCGGTGCGCCGGTCGAACGAGGACAGGTCGATGTCGGAGCCGGGCACGACGACGGCCGTGCGCCGGGCCGTGGTCAGGTCGCCGTACACCTCGGCGAGCCGGCCGCGCCCGCGCGGGTCGAAGGCGAGGATCCGCCGCTGGGGGGCGAGGAGTTCGCGGTAGCGGCCGGCGAGGGCCCGGGCCTCGGCGCGCTCGTACTCCGGGAGCGAGGTGTCGGCGGCCCGGGCCAGCCGGCCGGCGCGCTCGGTGGCGAGGGCGCGCCGGTTGGCCTCGTACCGGAGGGCCGGCGGGGCGCCGTCCAGGTTGCCGACGACCAGGGGGTGGCGGGCCGCGAGCCGCTGCCGGGCGTCCTCCGGGAGGGTCGCGAAGAAGCGGGCGACGTCGGCGGGCGTGGCGGTGGCCGGGTCCGGCAGGGTGCGGTGGAGGGAGTGGTCCGCGCGCCAGGCGGCGGTGCCGGGCAGCGGTCCGGTGATCGCGTCCTCCCGGTGGGCGGCGGCCCAGCCCGCCGTTCCCGCGACCACGGTCGTCGTGAGCGCGACGGCGGCCAGGGTGCGCTTGAAGCGGTGCATGTCGGTGCGTTCTCCCTCGTTCCGTGCGGTGCGAGGGGACGGTAAGGAGACGGTGTCCGGGCAGGCGTCACCCTCCGGAGCCAACTCGGGAGTGATACCGGGGTAGGGGGTGGCGCACGGTGCGCGGCGCGGCGTCGGGGAGTCGGAGGCGGCGGCCGGGCCGCCGTGCGGCAGTCCCTCGGACGCCCGTTCGCCGCGCGGTGCCGGACCGTCCTACGCTACGGGGGTGATCATCGAACCCCGTACCGTCGCTCCCGGCGTCGTCCTCCGCCTCGTCACCCCCGACGACGCGGCGGACCTGGCCAGGGCGTACTCCGCGAACCGTGACCACCTGCGCCCCTGGGAGCCGCGCCGGCCGCCGGAGTTCTTCACCGCCGAGGGGCAGGCGGCCCGGCTGGCGGAGCTGACGGAGCTGCGCCGGGAGGGGCGGACGGTCCCCTGGGTGCTCGATGACGAGCGGGAGGGCATCGTCGGTGTCGTCAATCTGAGCAACATCGTGCGGGGCGCCTTCGGGAGCGGCTCGCTCGGCTACTGGGTGGCGGCGGACCGGGCCGGGCGGGGGCTGGCCACCGCCGCGGTGACGGCGGTGTGCCGGGCCGCGGGCGACGAACTCGGGATGCACCGGGTCGAAGCGGGCACCGTGACGGTCAACGTGGCGTCCCAGCGCGTCCTGGCGAAGTGCGGTTTCGAGCGGATCGGCACCGCCAGGAAGTACTTGCACATCGACGGCGCCTGGCGTGACCACTACCTCTTTCAGAGGATTCTGCACGACCGCGAACCGCACTGACCCCAGGGCTTCGCAGCCGCCTCACAGCCATTCCCCGTGCTCACGACACCCGATCGCATCGCAATCTATGGTTCGCCGAAGCACGGCTGTTACATGACAGTCGGAAAACCGCGCCCCGCGGGTCGTAAGATCTTACGGTCAACTAAGGGGGGTTGGTTCGACTTTGTCCGACATGTCCGCGTTTGCTCAACCGCGCTTTGGGCGCAGGAGATGGGAGACCCCTGTGCCGGGGCGAATATCACGACTGTCGCGCCGCCGAGTGCTCCAGGCCGGCGGTGCGGGCCTGGTCGTCGGGACGGGCACGGTCGGGGCCTGGCAGTGGCTGGCCCCCGGCTCGGCGCAGGGCAGCGGGCACGAGGACGAGTTCCCCGTGCAGCCGGCGAAGGTCGTGACGACCGAGTCGTTCGTGCACGTGATCGCGCACCCCGACGACTCGCTGTACTTCATGAACCCGGAGCTGGAGCGGTCCATCCGGAGCGGCGCCCCGACCGTCACCGTGTGCCTCACCGGCGGTGAGTCGGACGGCCGCAACGCCCTGTCGCAGACGCCCGGGTACGGGAAGCTGCCCATGCGGCGGCCGGAGTTCGTCCGCGCGCGCATCAACGGCCTGCGCGAGGCGACCGCCCAGATGGCCACCGGCGACTGGCTCAGCCCCTGGCGGGTCGAGACGACGACGCTGATCCCCGGCTTCGAGGCGGAGCTGCACACGCTCAAGGCCGCCCCCCAGGTCCAGTTGATCTTCCTGGAGCTGGTGGAGGCCCGGTTCATCCGGGTGCCGCGCAAGGAGAGCCTGCGCGGGCTGTGGCTCGGGGCGACCCCGCGGCTGACGACGCTCGTACCGGCCCACAGCCCGGTGACGCGCACGTTCCAGTACGAGCGCCGGCACGTCATCGACTCCCTGGTGGCCGTGTTCGACCGGTACCGGCCGACGGTCGTCCGCACCCTCGACCCCAACCCGACGCACCGGGCGGTCCAGCAGCAGTTCCCCGGTGTGCCGCACGAATTGGCGGGCATATCCCACTACGACCACCAGGACCACACCACTTCCGCCCACTTCGCCCAGGCCGCGCTGGCCGAGTACTGGGGACGCCGGCACAGCCGTCCCACGGCGGTGGAGAACTACGTCGGCTACGAGGTCTCCCTCCTGCCGTCCAACCTGGACGCGGCCACCACCCGGCACAAGGTGAAGATCCTCGACACCTACGGCTGGGCCGACGGCAAGGACTGCGGCGACCCCGCGGGCTGCGGCGACCGCAAGGTCGGCGCCCGCTCCAAGGACGTCCGCTGGTCCAACAACCTCCGCTACCGGGCGCCGGGCACCCAGCGCTGGGTGCAGCCGCTGCCCGACGGCCGGCTCGCGGCCTTCGCGCTCCTCGACGGCGCCGTGCACTGCTGGACCGAGACCAGGCCCGGGACCGGCGCCTGGTCCGGGCCCGTCAAGGTGGGCGGGTCGATGCTGGAGGGACAGGTGGAGGTCCTGCGGCACGCGGACGGCACCCTCCAGCTGTTCTCCGTGCGCACGGTCCTGCCGACGCGGGGCACCCCGCACCGCCGCGAGATCGTCACCGCCCGGCAGAACGGAAAGCCCCGCCCGGGAGCCGTCCCGTCGTTCGGCGGCTGGGAGTCCCTCGGCTCCCCCGAGGCGGATCCGGAGCGGTCGATGGAGGTCGGCTACCCGGTGACCGTCGCGGACAAGGACGGCAAGGTCTTCCTCTTCGTCCGGGACTGGGCCGGCGGCCTGATGTTCCGCACCGGCGAGGGCGGCGAGGACTGGTCCGACTGGGAGCACCTGGAGTCGGACGGGGACCGGCCGCCGTCCGTCCTGGACGGGATGGACGCCGCGCTGGACGACCGGGGCCGCCTCCACGTGGTCGCCGCGGACGCCAAGACCGTCTACCACTGGATGTCCGAGGGCGACGGCGAACCGCCGCAGCCCGCCGGGGCGACCCGGCTCCCCACCGCGAGCGGCCCGCTGTCGCTGGCTCCCTTCTCGGGCGGCGGCATGCGGCTGGTCACCCGGCAGCCCGGCACCGCGCGGGTGCTGGTCGCCGAGCGGCCGGGGGACGGCTCCTGGCGGATGACGTCCGAACTGCCGGAGATCGGCGGATACGGCCGGGTGGCACTGGCCCAGGACGGCCGGACCGTCGTCCTCGCCGCCCGCGACTCGCGGGGCCGGGTGCGGCTGTCGAAGGGCTCGGGGCGTCCCGGCCCCTGGCAGGGCGGCGGCGTGACGTACCGGGCGACGCCGGGCGTCGCCAAGGACGCGCGCGGCCGGACGACGGTCGTGGTCGTGGGCATGGACGGCAAGCTGAGCAGTGCGCGCACCCAGCCGTCGGGCAAGTACCCCTTCACGGCCTGGACCGGCCAGGACGGCCGGTCCCAGGGCGGGACGTCGGCCTGACGGCGACCGAGGGAAGCGCCGCCCGTCCCACCCGGGGCGGGCGGCGCGGCCGTGTCCGGACCGGGTCCGCGGCGGGGCCCGACGCGGTCAGACGCCCCGCAGCCGGTCCGTGATCTCGCGCACCACGGCCTCCTGGTGGTCGCTCAGGTAGAAGTGACCGCCCGTGAAGACGCGGAGGTCGAAGGAGGACTCGGTGTGACCGGCCCAGGCCGCCGCGTCGTCCACGCTCACCTTGGGGTCGGCGTCGCCGGTCAGCGCCACCACGGGGCAGCGCAGCGGCGGCCCGGGCTCGTAGCGGTAGGTCTCGGCGGCGCGGTAATCCGACCGCAGCACCGGGAGGATCATGCGGACGAGCTCCTCGTCCTCCAGCACCTGGGAGTCGGTGCCGCTGAGCCGCCGGGTCTCGGCGAGGATCCCGTCGTCGTCCCGGAGGTGGACGGTCTCCTCGCGGTGGACCGACGGCGCGCGCCGGGCGGACGCGAACAGGGCGGCCGCGACGATGCCCTTCTCCCGCTCGAACCGCCGGGCGACCTCGAAGGCCAGGGAGGCGCCCATGCTGTGCCCGAAGAAGGCGAGCGGCCGGTCGGCCCAGGGCAGCAGCGTCGCGAACACCCGGTCCGCGAGCTCGGGGACGGTGTCGATGAGCGGCTCGTCCCGGCGGTCCTGGCGGCCGGGGTACTGGACGCACAGCACGTCGGCGAAGGCGGGCACCATCCGGGCCATCGGGTGGAAGAAGGTGGCCGAGCCGCCGGCGTGCGGCAGGCAGACCAGCCGGACGTCACCGTCCGGGCGGGGGTAAAACCTGCGTATCCACTGGGCATTCTCGTCGGTGGTGACGCGGATGTCGTTCACGAGCGGGTCTTCCTTCCAGGGCCTGCCGGGCGGTACCGCGGACTGCCGGGCACCAGGGTGGCACGTCCGCGGCCCCCGGCCGGCCGGCCGGTACGCCCGGGTCAGACGTGCCCCGCCGGGCCCCGCCGCACACCCGATGCGGCGCACGTCACGTCCCCGCGGCCGGGCCGTCGGCCGCCGCCCGACGTCCCGTCAGCGGCCCGCCGGCCGCGCCACGTCCTGCCGGACGATCCGCTCGATGTTCCGCTCCGCCAGCGCGGTGATGGTCAGGAACGGGTTGACGCCCAGCGACCCCGGAATCAGCGCGCCGTCGGTGACGTAGAGGCCCGGGTGGCCGGGGATCCGGCCGTACGCGTCCGTGGCCCGGCCGAGCACGCAGCCGCCGAGGGGGTGGTAGGTGAAGTCGTCGGCGAAGGCCTTGGCGCGGGGGCCGAACAGGTCGTAGCGGTAGTCGGTGCGACTGGCCCGGTTGACGCGGTCGAAGAAGGAGCGGGCCGCCTCGACGGCGGGCCCGTTCTGGTCCCGCGTCCACCGCAGGCCCATCCGGTCCGTGGCCCGGTCGTAGACGAAGGTGCCGCGTTCGGGGTTGCGGGTGATGGCGATGTAGAGGCTGATCCAGGTCTCGATGCCGGCGGGCACCGGTGTGATCTCGGCGAAGACCGGGTGGCGGGGGTCGTCCCAGGCGTCGAGGCCGAGGGCCGGGACGGTGGACTGCCGGCAACCGGTGGGGTCCGTGACGTGCTGGGCGCGCGCGGCCATCACGTTCCCGTTGGGGCCCCAGCCACGGCCGATCTCGGGGCCGAGGTCCGGCAGCGCGCCGGTCTCCCGGGCCCGCAACAGCAGTTCGGTGGTGCCCAGGCTGCCGGCGCCGAGGAACAGCCGGCGGCAGCCGATCTCCTTGACGGCGATCCGGCGGCCGGACTCGTCCGACCGCTCGGCCGTCACGACGTAACCGCCCGCGCGCCGGCGGCGGATGGACCGCACCCGGTGCAGGCTCGCGATGGTGACGCGGCCGGTGCGCAGGGCGGCGGCGAGGTAGGTCTTGTCCAGGGAGTTCCGGCCGTGGTTGTTGCCGTAGATCAGCTCGCCCGCCAGGGCGGACCGGGGGACGGTGCCGGCCGCTTCTGCGCGCATGTACCGGAAGTCGTAGACGTTGTCGAGGAACACCGGCCGTATTCCGGCCCGTGCCGCCTGCTCGCGGGCCACGCGGGAGTACCGGTACCACTCCGTCCCCTCGAACCACGTCCGGTCGACGCCGTTGACGCGGAGCATGGCGCGGGCACGCGGGAAGTACCGGCCGTACATCTCCCCCGCGTCCACCCGAGGGAGCACCTGCCGGAGGTACGCGCGGCGGGGCACGACCGCCATGCCCCCGTTGACCAGCGAGCCGCCGCCGACGCCGCGTCCGGCGTAGACGGCCATGGAGCCGAAGTCGACACGGTCTAGCACCCCGGCGTACGGCTCGACCCTGCGGTCGACGACGCCGAGCCAGAGGAAGGAGCCCAGCGGCGCCGCGGTCCGGGTCCGGAACCAGCTGGACCGCCGGTCGGGGTCGAGCATCCCGCAGAAGATCTTCCCGTCGGCACCCGGCCGGTTCCACCACCGCCCCATCTCCAGCATCAGCACCCGCTCCCCCGCCTCGGCGAGCCGTAACGCCGTCACGGCCGCGCCGTACCCCGTCCCGACGACGAGGGCGGGGACGTACGCTCCGTCCCGCGCGGCCTCCTCGGGCCCGACCGCGGCGGACGGAGCCGCGCCGGCCAGACCGTACCCGCCGAGGGCCACGGCCCCGGCGGCGATCCCGCCGAGCAGCCGGCGCCGCGACGGGCCGGACGCTTCCGGCGAACCTGACGGAGCCGGCGGACCTGACCGGGTTGACGAGCCTGTCGCATTCGCCGTGTGTGACGCACCGGACGGATGGCGCTGGACCGACATGGACACACCTCACCTTTCCGGGGCCCGCCGGAGGGAACGAGTGTCGGGGCCCCGGACGCATGCAAACAGAAGAGGCGGGTGAGATAGGCGAGTTGTGGCGCGACGGCCCCTGATTCAAGGGTTCCGCTTGACGGTCACGGCCGGTGGGCGGTAGAGGCGGCAGGGTGCGGTGCACACGGGCGTCCGCTCACACGGATCGACGCCCCGGTTCGTCCCCCCCGGAGGTCCGGGCGTTCGTCCGGGGCGTCGTCCGGGTGACCGGCCCGCCTATGCGATCACGTGGAGGGACGTGGATTCCCGGGAGACGCCTCCCACGTGGAAGGTCAGGCCGGTGGTGCCCAAGGGGGCGGCGGCAAGGGCTTGGACGGCGACCCAGGCGGCGGAGCCGGAACCCGTACCCACCAGGCCGAGGCCGACGTCCGTGAACGTGAGCGTCTGCCCGTCGGCGGACAGGCTTCCGGAGTAGTGCTGCGGGCTTCCGATCCCGCGGTCGACGGTGAGCTGGTACCCCGGGTCGCCTTCCTCGACGAACCGCAGTTCCCTGCCCGCGGGAAGGACCACACGGACGTCGCGGCGCGCGCCCGTGCAGTCCCGCTCGGCTCGCAGCCACACTCCGGGGTAGCGGGTCCCGCCCCCGCGCGCCAGTGTCACACCCTCCCCACCCGGCAACAGGGCGAACGGCTCCCCCACCCGGACGGTCGTGGAGGCCCCGGTCCGCGCCCCGACGCGGAAGGTCAGCTCGCTCTCGCCCAAGGGGGAGCCGGAAGTGGCCTGGACGGCGACCCAGGCGACGGAGGCGGAGCCGGTGCCCGTCAGGCCGAGGTCGACGTCCGTGAAGGTGAGCGTCTGCCCGTCGGCGGACAGGGTCCCCAGGTACCGCCGCGTATCGCCGGAAGCGCTCTGCACGGTGAGCTGGTACCCGGGGCCGCCCTCCTCGACGAACCGCAGTCCCTTGCCTGCGGGCAGGACCACGCGGACCTGTCGGCGCACGCCCTCGTTGTCCGCTTCGGCGCGCAGCCGCACACCGGGGTATCCGGTCTCACCGGTACGCGTCAGCACCACCTCCGGCGGACCTCCCGGGGACACGCCCACCGTGTCGGGCTCGGCCCATTGCAGCACCACCTGTCCGGGCTTGTAGTGGTCGCCGATCCCCGCCTGGTAGAGGGGGTCGGTCCTGGCCGCCGCGTAGCGGCCGGAGCCGGCGGTCGTCACCCCGCCCGACACCCCGGGCCCGGCCGCGAAGCCGCTGCCGCCGCCCCCGCCACCGCCGATCATGGCCGCGTCGGCATCACAGCCCGC
>NZ_JBPQTX010000252.1:0-10440 GCF_051386555.1 Streptomyces sp. URMC 126 | reverse complement strand
CGCCCGCTCGCCCGGATCCGCGGCCGGCTGGACGAGCTCCTGGACGACCCGGCCCTCGACCGGTACGCGGACGCGTGGGTCGAGGCCACGCTCACCGACCCCGTCCGCCCCAAGGACCCCATGGCCCGGCTGGCCGCCCGTTTCCCGCACGTCCTCAGCCTGGTCCTGGACCCCGAGCGGTCCCCCGAGGACCCCCTCGCCTCGTACGCCCGGCGGCTGCGCGGCAGGACCGACCAGCAGATCGCCGAGGACTTCGTCGCCCACGTCCGGGGCGAGGGCCCCGACGACGCCGAGCGGGCCCTGCTGACCGACGCCCTCGACACCGTCCGGGTCGCCGCCGCGGAGGGCGAGCGATGAGCCCGCGCCGCCCCGAGAACACGATCACCGTCCACCGCGCCGGCTGCGGCGACCCCGCCACCGCCGAGGGGCACCGATGAGACTGCACCGCCTGGAGATCACCGCCTTCGGCCCGTTCGCCGGCACCCAGCACGTCGACTTCGACGAGCTCTCCGCCGCCGGACTGTTCCTCCTGCACGGCCCCACCGGCGCCGGCAAGACCTCCGTCCTCGACGCCGTCTGCTACGCCCTCTACGGCGGCGTCCCCGGCGCCCGGCAGAACAGCGGGCCCGGGCTGCGCAGCGACCACGCCGCGCCGGACACCCCCACCGAGGTGGTCCTCGAACTGACCGTCGGCGGACGGCGCCTGGAGATCACCCGGCGGCCCGAACAGCCGCGCCCCAAGAAGCGGGGGAGCGGCTTCACCCGCGAGAAGGCGTACAGCGCCCTGCGCGAACTGCGCGACGGACAGTGGCACGGTCTCAGCCGCTCGCACCAGGAGATCGGCGAGGAGATCACCCAGCTGCTGGGCATGAACCGGGAGCAGTTCTGCCAGGTCGTCCTCCTCCCGCAGGGCGACTTCGCCCGTTTCCTGCGCGCCGACGACGCCGCCCGCGCCGGGCTGCTGGGCCGGCTCTTCGACACCGGCCGGTTCGCCGCCGCCGAGAAGCGCCTCGCCGAGCTGCGCGGGGCCGCGGAGGCCCGGGTGCGCGCCGGGGACGAGCGGCTGCTCGCGCTCGGCCACCGGATGCGGCAGGCCGCCGACGACCCCTCGCTGCCGGAGGTCGGCACACCCTCGCCCGCCACCGCCACTCCGGCCGCCCCGGCCCGTGGCCGGACGGGCGTCCCCGGCCCGCGGGCCGCCGAGCCGCCGCTCGCCGCCGGCGCCCCCGGGCTCGCCGCCGCCGTCCTGGAATGGGCGGCGCTCGCCCGGGCCGGCGCCCGCGAGCGCGGGGCCGTCACCGCGGCGGCCGTCCGGGCCGCCGAGGACCTGCACGCGCGCGCGGCGGAACACGCCGCCGAGGTCCGCGAACGGGCCCGGCTCCAGGGGCGGTACGCCGAGGCCCGCCGCCGCGCCGGCGAACTGGCCGCACGCCGCCCGGAACGGGACGCGCTCCGCGACCGGCTGGAGCGGGCCCGCGAAGCCGCCGCCGTCGCCCCCGCCCTGGAACTCCGCGCCGAGGCCGACCGCCGGCACCGCACCGCGGCCGAGGCCGAGCGGCGGGCCCGCGCCCGGCTGCCCGAGGAGCACCGGGAGGCCGGCGCCGACCGGCTCGCCGCCCTCGACCACGCCCACCGCGAGGAGCTCGGCTCGCTCGCCGCCGCCCGCCGCGCCGAGGCGCGCGCCGCCGAGGTCACCGCCGAGCTCGCCGCCCTCGACCGCCAGGCCCGCGCCGACGAGGACGCCCTCGCCGACGACGCCGACTGGCTCGCCGGCTGGCCCGCCCTGCGCGAGGAGCACCGGCGCCGCCTCGACGCCGCCCACGAGGCCACCGCCCGCGCCGAACAGCTCGGCGCGCGCGTCGCCCCCGCCGAGGAACGCCTCGCCGCCGCCCGCCGCCGCGACACCCTGGCCGTCGAGGCCGCGGCGGCCGAGGAAGCGGAGGCCGCCGCCCGCGACGAGGCGGCCCGCGCCCGCGAGCACTGGCTCGACACCAAGGAACGCCGGCTGCGCGGCATCGCCGCCGAACTCGCCGCCGGACTCGTCCCCGGCGAGCCCTGCACCGTCTGCGGCGGCACCGAGCACCCCGCCCCCGCCCGCCCCGCGGACGGCCACGTGGACCGCGCCGCCGAACAGACCGCCGAGGCCGCCTACCGGCGGGCCGAGGCGGCCCGCGAGGAGGCCGCCCGCCGCCACCGGCCGCTCCACGAGGCCCTGGCCGCCGCCCGCGCCGCCGCCGGCGAGGCGGCCACCGCCGAGCTCGCCGCTCTGGCGGACGCCGCCCGGCGGGCGTACGCCGAGGCGCGCACGGCCGCCGCCGACGCGCCCGCCGCCCGGGCGGCCCTCGCCGAGGCCGAGCGCGAGTACGAACGGCGTCGCGACGCCCAGCAGGCCGCCCGCGTACGGATCGCCGCGCGCACCTCCCACCGCGAGGACCTGGAACGGGAACGGGCGGGACTGCGCGACGAGTTGACGCGGGCGCGCGGCGGCGAGGCGTCCGTCGCGCGGCGCGCCGCGGCCCTGGAGGAGCGGGCCGGCCTGTTCGCCGCCGCCGCCGGGGCCGCCCGCGCCGCCGAGGACGCCGCGACCGCCCTCAAGGAGGCCGACGACCGGCTCGCCGACGCCGCGTACCGCGCCGGATTCGCCACCCCCGCCCAGGCGGCCGGCGCTCTCCTCGACGCGGCGGAACTCCGCGCGGCCCAGGCGCGGCTGGACGCCTGGGGGCAGGAGGAGGCCGCCGTCGCGGCGGCCCTGGCCGACGAGGAGACGCTCGCCGCGGCCGGTCTGCCGCCCGCCGACCCGGAGGCCGCCGACGCCGAACTGGCCGCCGCCGTCGGCCGGTTGCGGGCCGCCTCCGACCGCGACGCCGAGGCCCGGCGCCGCTGCGACGCCCTCGACCGGCTCTCCGCCGAGGCCACCGCCGACGTGCGGCGGCTCGCCCCGCTGCGCGAGGAGTACCACCGGATCGCCGGCCTCGCCTCGCTCGCCGCCGGCACCTCCGCCGACAACGAGCGCAAGATGCGCCTGGAGTCGTACGTCCTCGCCGCCCGGCTGGAACAGGTCGCCGCCGCCGCGACCGTCCGGCTCCAACGGATGTCCGCCGGCCGCTACACCCTCGTCCACTCCGACGCCCGCGGCACCGGACGCGGCCGGTCCGGCCTGGGCCTGCACGTCGTCGACGCCTGGACCGGCAGCGAACGCGACACCGCCACCCTCTCCGGCGGCGAGACGTTCTTCGCCTCGCTCGCCCTCGCCCTCGGCCTCGCGGACGTCGTCACCGAGGAGGCGGGCGGTACCCGCCTGGACACCCTCTTCATCGACGAGGGCTTCGGCAGCCTGGACGAGCAGACCCTCGACGAGGTCCTCGACGTCCTCGACTCGCTCCGGGAGCGCGACCGCGCCGTCGGTATCGTCAGCCACGTCGCCGACCTGCGGCAGCGCGTCCCCGCCCAGCTCCAGGTCGTCAAGGACCGGTCGGGCTCCAGGGTGCGGCACCTGACGGCCCGTCCGGCCGGCTGAACGCGCGGCGCTCCAGCGGCGACGAGTACACCACGCTCGTCGTCACCGAACCCAGCGCCCCGATCCGTCCCGCCACCTCCTCCAGATGCCGCATCGACCGGGCGGCGACCTTGATGACGAAACAGTCGTCACCGGTGACGTGGTGCGCCTCCAGCGCTTCCGGGGTGGTCGCGAGGAGGTCGTGGAACGGCTTGTAGTTGCCGTTCGGATAGCGCAGCCGAACGAAGGCGAGCACCGGCATGCCCAGCCGCTCGGGCCGGACGACGGCCGTGTACCCCTCGATCACCCCCGCCTCCTCCAGGCGCCGGACGCGTTCGGTCACCGCGCTGGAGGACATGTTCACGATCCGCGCCAACTCGGCGTACCCGGCGCGCCCGTGACTCTGCAGCGCGTCGAGTATCCGCCAGTCGGTGGCGTCGAGGGAATGCTCGCTCATGAGCGGTGTCTAACAGGCGCGTCCAGGTCCGATCAAGGGTTCGCGTCGTGCGTCACATGCGCGGAGCCCCCCCGGGCCGCCGCCCGAGGCGGGCACACCGGGGCAAGTGGGAGAAGACCGGCCTCCGGCTCCGGACGCCGGGGAATCCCCGGCGGGACGGACGCGAGGCCGGGGAATTCCCGTTCACCGCCACCGAGGGCGCCCCATAGATTTTCGGCCATGACAGCGACGACTTCCCCCGCCCTCCCGGCCTCTCCCGTCTCCCGCGTCCTCTCCGTACCGCCCGCCGAACCGGCCGCAGCCGCCGCCTACTTCGCCGCCCGGCTCGCCTTCCACACCGACGTCGCCGACGTCCACGCCGCGCTCGCCGCCGGCGCGGCGGACTTCACCGTCGTCGACTCCCGCTCCACACCGGCCTGGGACCAGGGGCACGTGCCCGGCGCCGTCCACCTCCCGACGGATCGCATCCCGGACCTGGCCGACGCGTTCCTCGACCCGGCGCGGCCCGTCGTCGTCTACTGCTGGGGGCCCGGCTGCGACGGCGCCACCCGCGCCGCGCTCGCGCTCGCCACGCGCGGATACCGCGTCAAGGAGATGCTCGGCGGCATCGAGTACTGGATCCGCGAGGGCTACGAGGTCGAGACCTGGGAGGGCACCCGCACCCTGCCGCCGGACCCGCTGACCGCGCCCCTGGACGGCGCCGACTGCGGCTGCTGACGTCAGCCCCGGGCGAGGGCCGCGAACAGCGCCCCCGGGTCGAGCCCCCGCGGCAGATCGCTCACCTGGCCGTCCCCCACCTCCACCACCCGCCACACCCCGTCCTCCCGCAGCGCCACGTCCGTGGTGACGAAACGGCAGCCCAGCGCGGCGACACAGGGCGTCACCGCGTCGAGCGCCGGCTCCGGGAGCAGGTCCGGGGTGTCCGGGTGGGCGGTCACCAGGACCGGACGGCCGTCCAGCCACCACACCCGCGCCTCGCCCGCCGCCGTGAAGCGCTCGAAGGCCCGCAGGACCACACCGCCGGCCAGGAACTCCGCCTGGAGCTCCACGAACCGGCCGACGACCGCCGCCAGCCGGTCCGTGCCGGCGAGCTCGGGCACGTGACACGCCTCGTCCCACTCGTGCTTGCGGGACTTGACGTAGTCCTTGACCACCGCCGGGCCGCCGCCCAGCCGGGCCGCCCCGGCCGCCAGCCGCTCCCGGTCCGGCGCCTGCCCGGCCGGCGTGGGGAACCACACGCTGCGCGGGGTCACCGTCCTGAACGTCCGGTACCAGCCCGGCAGTTCGTGCGCCCGCCGGTAGTCCCCGGCCGGGGCCAGCAGCGTCACCCCGCGCTCGGCCAGGGCCTCCTCCAGCGCCGCGTACCGAGCCGCGGGCACCATCCACCCCCGGTACCACGCCCCGCCCGCGCCGCGCGGCACGGCCGCCACCGCCCCCGCCGCGTCCCCGGCGAGCAGCGCGTCGTGATCGATCCGCGCGACCCGGAGCCCCCGTTCGCCCGCCGCCGGCGCCTCGGCGGCGAAGTGCGGATCCGTACGGCGGGGGGAGAGCGGGTCGGCGCAGAGGAGGAGCAGAGGGGTCATGGCCCGCAACCCTACGCAGGGAAGGGCCGGGCCCCGCTGCCGCCCGGGCTTCGTCCGCGGGGACTCCGCCGCCGCCCGGGCTTCGTCCGCGCCGGGTCCGGACGGCAGCGGCCCCGCGCGGCTCTCTGCCCAACCATCGGCCGGCACGAAGGGGCGCGGCCGGTCGGGCGGGCCCCGGCCCTACGGCCACGACCCGCCCCGTCCTCGCCCGGGCCACCCCGCCGCGCGGCACCGGATCCGGGCCGGATCCGGGCCGCCCGTGCCCCCGCCGTCGGGTCGCCCGTACCGCCGCCGGTCAGAGCGCCGAGAGCTCCGCCACCAGATCGTCCAGCCCCAGCGAACCCTGCGAGAGCGCCGCCATGTGCCACGCCTTCGCGTCGAACGCGTCGCCGTGCCGCTTCCGCGCCGCCGTACGGCCCGCCAGCCAGGCCCGTTCACCGAGCTTGTAGCCGATCGCCTGGCCCGGCATGCCCAGGTAGCGGACCAGTTCGCTCTCCACGTAGTCCGCCGGGCGGCTGCTGTGCAGCCCGAAGAACTCCTGGGCCAGCTCCGGCGTCCAGCGTTCGCCGGGGTGGTACGGGGAGTCGGCCGGGATCTCCAGCTCCAGGTGCATGCCGATGTCGACGATGACCCGGGCGGCGCGCATCATCTGGGCGTCCAGGTAGCCCAGCCGCCGCTCGGCGTCGGTCAGGAAGCCCAGCTCGTCCATCAGCCGCTCCGCGTACAGCGCCCAGCCCTCGGAGTTGGCGCTGACCTGGCCGAGCGTGACCTGGTAGCGGGAGAGCCGGTCGGCGACGTGCGTCCACTGGGCGAGCTGGAGGTGGTGGCCCGGCACGCCCTCGTGGTACCAGGTGGACACCAGGTCGTACACCGGGAAGCGGGTCAGGCCCATGGTCGGCAGCCACGTCCGGCCCGGGCGGGAGAAGTCCTCGGACGGCGCCGTGTAGTACGGGGCCGCCGCGCCGCCGGGCGGGGCGATCCGGGACTCGACGCGCTTGACCCGCTCGGCGAGGTCGAAGTGGGTGCCGTCCAGTGCCTCGATGGCCTCGTCCATGATGCCCTGGAGCCACTCCCTCACCTCCTCCACGCCCTCGATGTGCGTCCCGTGCTCGTCCAGGTGCGCCAGCGCCTCCCACGGCGTCTTCGCCCCCGGCAGCACCTTCTCGGCCTCGACGCGCATCTCCGCGAGCAGGCGGTGGAACTCGGACCAGCCGTAGGCGTACGCCTCCTCCAGGTCCAGGTCGGTGCCGTTCCAGTAGCGCGCCCAGCGGGCGTACCGCTCGCGGCCCACCACGTCCGGGGCGCCCTCGACGCCGGGGGCGTAGACGTCCCGCAGCCAGTCGCGGAGTTCGGCCAGGGCGCCCGTCGCCACCTCGGCCGCGCCGTCCAGCTCCGCCCGCAGCGCGTCGGGGCCGGGGGCCGTGAAGTCGCCGAACCAGCCCTTGCCGTCCGTGCCGATCCACTCGGCGAGCTGCTCCAGCACCGTGGCCACCTGCCGCGGGCCGCCCGGCAGCCCGCGCTTCAACCCCTCGGCCAGCGAGGCCCGGTAGCCCTCCAGCGCGGCGGGTACCGCCCGCAGCCGGTCGGCGACCGCCGACCAGTCGTCGGCGGTGTCGACGGGCATGAGGGTGAAGATCTCGCGCACCATGTGCAGCGGCGAGTGGATGTTGCTGACGGCGCGCAGCGGCTCGCCCGCGTCGTGCACCGCGAGTTCGGCGGTCAGCCGCTCGCGCAGCAGCCGGGCGCAGCGCCGCTCGGCGTCGTCGTCCGCGCCGGGCAACCGCTCGGCCTCCGCCAGCCGGGCCAGCGTCTCGCGCGCCAGGGCCGCCACCGCCTCCTGCCCCTCGGGCGAGAAGTCCGGCAGCCGGCAGGCGCTGGACGCCACGCCCAGGTAGGTACCGGTGATGGGGTCGAGTTCGACGTACGCGTCGACATAGGCGTCGGCGACCTGGCGGGGCAGCTGAGTACTCGTGGTGTTCGGCATGCGCCCATCCTCGTATGCCGGAGGCCGCCGCGTCACGCGGGATTCACGGGGCGCCGGGGGCGGTTCCCCGGCGCGCGGGAGGCGAGGCGCGGGACGGCCGCCGGGGTGACCCCGGCGGTGATCACCAACGTCCCTTCCTCGACCTGGTAGTCCAGCGGAAGCCCGAGCCCGCGCATCGCCGCCACCATGCCCGTGTTGGACGCCCGGGTGACCGCGTAGACGCTCTCGCAGCCCGCCTCGGCGGCCATCACCACCAGGCGGCGCAGCAGTTCGGCGCCGACGCCGCGCCGCTGCCACGCGTCCTCGACGAGCAGCGCCACCTCGGTCTCCTCGCCGTCCCACAGCAGGTGCCCGAGGGCGACCAGCCGGCCGGACGGCGCGAACGCGGCGAGCGTCCGGCCGAACCGCGGGCCCAGCAGATGGCCCAGGTAGCGGTCGGCGGCGGCGACGTCCCGGACCGGCCCGTGGTAGCGCAGGGCGAGCGTCGCGGGGGAGCAGCGCTCGTGCATCGCCCGGGCCGCCGCGAGATCCGCCGGCCCGGCGCGGCGCACCGTCACCTCGTCCCCGGCGGGCAGCGTCAGGACGTCGTCGCGGCGCGGGAACCGCGGACCCAGCCGCGCGTCCAGTTCGACGAGCGCCCGGGCGCGCGCGAACTCCGCCGGGGTGAACGGGAGATGCGGCCGCTCGACGACGATCGAACCACCGGACGGGTCGCGCAGCCGCAGCACGGTCTCCCGCCACTCGCCCTCCGCCGGCACCTCCGGCGCGCCCGCCGTGCGGGCCGGCACCGAGCGGATCGCGCACCGGCCGAGCAGCCGCCGCAGCGCGAGCGGCAGTTCGGCCGAGTCCAGCGCGGTGCGGGTGGCGAGATCCAGCACCCGGGTGGGGGCGTCGACGAGGTCGTGGGCGTCGGCCCGCTCCAGCCAGGTCGCGCGGCCCCCGCCCGCCTCGGCGGCCCGGGTCAGCGCGTCGGCCGAGAGCCCGCCCGGCGCGCGCAGCAGCAGTTCGTCGACCGTGCCGTCGGCCAGCGGGTGCGTCTGGAGGGCGAGGATGTCGACGTCCCGGCCGGCCAGGGACAGGCACAGGGCCGCCAGACTGCCCGGCTCGTCACGGACCGTGGTGCGCATCCGCCACAGCGTGCTGCCGACGGCCCCTCCCGCCGGCTCGGGGGCCGGCGCGGCCGTGGCGGCCCGTGCCCGCCGCCGCCGGTGCCACCAGGTGTGGAATCCGGCCGTGGCCAGCAGCGCGGCGGCCGACCCGGCCAGCAGGGCCGGCCCGTCGGGACCGTGGACCACGGTGTCGGCCACACAGTCGGCGGCGGCCACGGCGGTGAACAGGGCGGCCAGTTCCGCCAGGTCACGCCGCCAGTGGTGCGCGCGGTCGGGGGCGCCCGCGGGGGTCGCGTCGGTGTCGGTCATGCCTTCCACCCTGACGAAGTGGTGTTGCCCGATCACGAACACCTCGTGTCCTCCGGGTAAAACCGGGAAAGGGGTGCTTCCGGCGCGTTACGGGCGGGTTCGCCCGGGTCTTCCCGGGTCTTCCCGGGTCCTCCCAGGTCCTTCCGGCGGCCCCGGTCAGTCGTCGGGCCCGGGACGTGGATACTGGCCGGTATGCGCGTTGACATCGACTTCGACACCGCCGGGCGGGCCGCCGCCTACCGGCTCCTCACCTCGGTGGTCGTGCCCCGGCCGATCGCCTGGGTGTCCACGGTCGCGGAGGACGGGACGGCGAACCTCGCCCCGCACTCGTTCTTCACCATCTCCTGTGTGGAACCGCCGATCGTGCAGTTCACCTCGGTGGGCCGCAAGGACACCCTGCGCAACGTCGAGGCGACCGGCGAGTTCGTCGTCAACCTGGCGCCCGAGGGGCTCGAACGGCAGGTCAACGAGACCGGCACCGACTTCCCGCCCGGCGTCGACGAGTTCGACGCCGTCGGCCTCGCCAAGGAGCCCTCGCTCGTGGTGAAGGCACCCCGGGTCGCGGACGCGCCCGTCGCCCTCGAATGCCGGTTGCACAGCACCCTGTGCCTCGGCGACTCCACCGTCGTCCTCGGCCGGGTGGTGCACGCCGCCGTCAGCGCGTCGGTACTGGACGGCGACCACCCGGACATCACCCGCATACGCCCGCTCAGCCGGCTCGGCAGGGACGAGTGGGGGACGGTCGGCGGCGTGCGCTCCATTCCCCGCACCCGGTACGAGGACGGGCGGGCGGGCGCCGCGGGCTGACGCGCCCGGGGGGGCGCCCCTCCGCACCTCGGTCAGCCGGCCGGGCTGACGCGCGCCGGCCGGCCGTCCGAGGCGCCCGTCCGAGGCGCCCAGCCGTGGCCCGGCCGACCGCCGGCCTTGGGTGCTCGTTCGGGCGCCTCACGCTCTCCTGTTGTCCGGCCGGTCGCCTGGGGCTGGGCCACGAAAGCCCGGCCGCTGCCCGGCCGTCGTTCGTCCTCGGGCCGGTGCGCCGGCCGGCCGGTCGTCTGAGGCGTCCGGTTGATCGCCTTGCCGAGGTTCGGTCGGCGGCCGGCCTTGGGTGCTCGTTCGGGCGCTTCGCGCTCCCGTTGTCCGGCCGGTCGCCTGAAGCCCAGCCGCTGCCCGGCTCTCGTTCGTCCTCGGGCCGGGGCGCTGGCTGGCCGGCCGTCTGAGGCGTCCGGCCGATCGCCTTGCCGAGGCCCCCGGCTGGCCGCCGGCCTTGGTGCTCGTTCGGGCGCCTCGCGCTCTCCTGTTGTCCGGCCGGTCGCCTAGGGCCGGATCACGAAAGCCCGGCCGCTGCCCGGCTCTCGTTCGTCTTCCGGCCGGGGCGCCGGCCGGCCAGAGGCGTCCGGTTGATCGCCTTGCCGAGGCTCGGTCGGAGGCCGGCCTTGGGTGCTCGTTCGGGCGCTTCGCGCTCCCGTTGTCCGGCCGGTCGCCTGAAGCCCAGCCGCTGCCCG
>NZ_JBPQTX010000251.1:0-10456 GCF_051386555.1 Streptomyces sp. URMC 126 | reverse complement strand
GCGCGGGGAGCGGGGGCGCGGGGGGCGGAGGCGCGGGCGGCCAAGCCCCGCCGCGCGGGGAGGCGCCGCCCCCGGGCGCGGCTCCGGGCGCGCCCGCCCCGGCGTCGGGTCCTTGCCGGTCGGCCGTCATCGAGGTCGCCTCGGGCCCGGACAAGGGCCGTACGTTCACCGAGATCGTGCCCCCCGGGGCGTCCCGGCAGTACACGGTGGGCCAGCGGGTCGTCCTGGCCTACGCCCCCAAGGCGCCCGAGAACCTGCGCTATTCGGTCACGGACGTGGACCGTGACCTTCCGGTCGGGCTGCTGGCCGGTCTGTTCGCCGTGGCCGTGGTGGCCATCGGGCGGCTGCGGGGGGTCTTCGCGCTGGTGGCCCTGGTCATCAGCTTCGGCGTCCTGACGCTGTTCATCCTCCCCGCCGTGCTGCAAGGGTCCGACCCGCTGCTGGTCGCCGTGGTCGGCGGCAGCGCGATCATGCTGATCGCGCTGTACCTGTGCCACGGCCTCACCGCCCGCACCTCGGTCGCGGTCCTGGGGACGCTCACGTCGCTGCTGGTCATCGGTCTGCTGGGGTCGTGGTTCATCGACTGGGCGCGGCTGACGGGGAACACCGACGACCAGACCGGGCTGGTGCACGGCCTCTACCCGGGGATCGAGACCCAGGGTCTGCTGCTGGCGGGCATCATCATCGGCTCGCTGGGGGTCCTGGACGATGTGACGGTCACCCAGACCTCGGCGGTGTGGGAGCTGAAGGAGGCCAATCGCTCGGCGAGTTGGCGCGAATTGTACGGTGCGGCGATGCGCATCGGGCGGGACCATATCGCCTCTGTCGTCAATACGCTCGTGATGGCGTACGCCGGTGCGTCACTGCCGTTGCTCCTGTTGTTCTCGATCGCCGACAGCGGTGTGGGAAGGGTGGCCACGAGCGAGATCGTCGCGGAGGAGATCGTACGGACGCTGGTCGGCAGCATCGGGCTTGTGCTCTCGGTGCCGGTGACGACGCTGCTGGCGGCGCTCGTCGTCAGTGCCGACCGGCGGGTGGAGGACGGGAGCGGCGAGGCGGGGGCGGGGGGCGGCGGTACGCGGTCGGGAGGCGGTCGCCGCCGCCGGGCGAAGCGCTAGCCGGCGCCCGGCCCCGCCGGGACGAACGGTGCGGGCAGTGAGCGCTTACGGGCGCGGGAGGTGCGGTCGGGCGGGGCGAACGGTAGGGCGCTGACGGGCGCGGAACGGCCGGACGGGGGGCTGCCGGTGATCGGGGAGACGGGCCGGGTGACGGGGGCGATCGGCCCCGGGCTGGTCGGCGAGGTGATGCTCCCCGTGCGCGGGGGCGCCGAGGCGTTCCTGGCGTACGCCCTGGATCCGGGCGAGCGGATCACGCGCGGAACGCTCGTGGTCGTCGTGGAGTACCAGCCGCCCCGGACGGTCTACGTGACGCGCGCCTACGGGTGATCCGGCGCCATGGCCGGCCCGGCCACAACACAAAAGGGGGAAACGGGACATGTTCATCGGGATCGTGGCGGGGGCCGTCGTGGCGGCTCTCGCCCTCGCGGTAGGGCTGTTCAAACTGATGTGGCGCGTCGCCGAGCCCAACGAGGCCCTGGTCATCTCCGGTTCGAAGCACCGCACGGAGGGGCTCGGGGAGGGCATGGGATTCCGGATCGTCACCGGGCGGGGCACGCTGGTGCTGCCCGGGGTGCAGGTGGTGCGCAAGCTGTCCCTGGACCTCAACGAGGCGCAGTTGCACGTGGATTGCGTGACGAACCAGGGCATTCCGCTCAAAGTCCATGGCGTGGTGATCTTCAAGGTGGGTGACGACTTCGTCTCGATCGCCAACGCGGCCCGCCGCTTCCTGGACCAGCAGAAGTTCGTATCGGAACGGGTCCACAACGTGTTCGCCGGCCATCTGCGGTCGATCGTGGGCGGGCTGACCGTCGAGGACATGATCCGCGACCGGGAACGGCTGACGGGCGAGACCCGGGCCGCGTCCGGCACCGAGATGGAGAAGCTGGGCCTGATCATCGACTCCTTGCAGATCCACGAGATCCAGGACCCGACCGGTTACATCAAGAACCTGTCCGCGCCGCACGCCGCCGCGGTGCACCGGGACGCCCGGATCGCCCAGGCCGAGGCGGACCGGCTGGCCACCGAGGCCGAGCAGCAGGCGGCGGCGCGGATGGCCCAGGCGACCCGGGACAGCGAGATCCTCCAGGCCGGCTACCAGGCCGAGCGGGACGGCGCCGCGGCCAAGGCGCGGCAGGCCGGGCCCCTGGCCGAGGCCGCCGCGCAGCAGGAGGTGGTGGTCCAGGAGACGCGCGTGGCCGAGCTGGCGGCCCGGCGCCGGGAGCAGCAGCTCCAGGCGGACGTCCGGAAGCCCGCCGACGCGGCGGCGTACAAGACGCGGACCCAGGCCGAGGCGGAGCGGGACGCGCGGATCTCGGCGGCGCAGGCGCTGGCCCGGGAGACGGAACTGGCCGCGGCGGCCGACGCGACGCGGGTGAAGACGGAGGCGGCGGCGGAGGCGGAGGCCACCAAGGCGCGCGGGCTGGCCGAGGCGGCGTCGACGCGGGCCACCGGTGAGGCGGAGGCGGCGTCCGGGCAGGCCCAGGGTGTCGCCGAGGCCGAGGCGGCCAAGGCCCAGGGCCTGGCCGAGGCGGAGGCGGCGCGGGCTCAGGGCCTCGCCGAAGCGGAGGCCACCCGGGCCCGCGGGCTGGCGGAGGCCGAGGCGGCCAAGGCCCGGGGCCTCGCGGAGGCGGAGGCGGCCCGGGCCCGTGGGCTGGCGGAAGCGGAGGCGATCAAGGCCAGGGCGGCGGCGCTGGCGGAGAACCAGGACGCGGTGGTCGCCCAGCAACTGGCCGAGAAGTGGCCCGAGATCGTCGGGGCCGGCGCCCAGGCGTTCGGGAGCGTGGATCACATGGTGGTGCTGAACGGCGCGGACGGTCTGTCGGAGGCGTTCGCCAAGGCGCTGACGCTGGGGGGTACGGGCCTGGGGCTGGCGCGGCAGCTGCTGACGGCCATGGGGAGCGGCACCGGGGGTGGTGACGGCCGGGTGCCGGGGGCCGGGGGAGGCACCGACGGCGGCACCGGGGCCGGGAACCCCGACCGGGGCACGGCCACCGCGCCGGGCGGCTCCGTACCGCGCACCGAGCGGGTGCCGGTCGAGCGGCCCGCCGGGAACCCGGCCGGGGGCGGAGGTGCCGGGCCGGCGCGTTAACCGGCGTTCTGCCCCTCGGTGTTGCCGGCGAGGATGCTCTCGAGCGCCGCGGCCAGGTCGTAGTCGAAGTCGGCGACCGAGCGCTCCTCGCCGAGCGGGGCGACCCGGTCCGTCCGGTCCAGGAAGGCCACGAGGGGCGCGGCTCCGGCCCGGAACAGCGCCCCTTCACCGCCCACTTGCAGACGGATGAAGACGTCCGAGAGGTGCTGCGCGGAGGCGGGGGCGATGTGCACATCGCCTTCGCCCGAGGGCTGGCTCAACCCGTCCAGCAGCAACTCCCTTGCGAAAGCCCAGGTCACCGGGGCGTCGCCGGGCAGATGAAAGGTGAACTTGACCGCGTAGGGATCGCTGCTGTCATAGGCCAGCTCCACCGGGATACGGAAGGACAGCTCCTCGGAGACGAGGAACGTCATGATCACTTCTGCCTGAACTGTGTCGCGCATCGCCCAATGCCCCGTCTTTGTCGGTTTGGCCGGGATTGGATCCTCATGGCCCTACTCATGACGCCATAGTCTGACAACAACGTCCTGCGGATCACAAGGAGTGATTTTTCAGTTACCGATAGAGATTGAGAGGGAGCTTACGGCTCTTCGACTCTGGAGAGTAGCGACTCGACTACGCCGTGGAGTCGTTCCGCCGGATTCCGGGCGGACATAAGCAGAGAACTGGCCAAAGTGCGCCGCCGCCCGCCGCCGGGGCGAGACGGCGGACGGGCGGTGTACGGCCGCCGTACGGACGGCGGACCCGTCCGCTCACGCGGCGGGAACGACGCCGAGACGACGGGGAAACGGGCGGTTCGGGCTCCGTCTACTCCTGCCCCGAGCAAACCGGTTGGAATCGTGCCGGGACGTGCCGGAGGGGCGGAAATCCCGCCCCTCCTCGCACACTCGGTGCCGGGGTGAACCGGCCGTACCGGCTGACGGCCGAAGTTACTCCCCGCGTTCCGATTCGTTGAGTTGACGAATTCACCGGAGCGACGGGCCTACCAGTCGCCGCCCTTCGACGACGAGGACCCCGTGAACTTCTTGACGACGAAGATCAGGCCGCCGATCAGGGCCACCAGCAGCAGCGCCTTGAACAGGACGTCGATGACGATCCCCAGCACGCTGATGATCAGGCTGCCGAACACCACGCACACGAGCACCGGCAGGGCGATCCACTGCACCCACCACGGCAGTCCCGCGAGTATCCCCTTCTGAGCCATGTCGTTCCCTGCTCTCCGCTTCGCGCGTCGTTGTCGGATCACTCCGGGGCCCTGTCGGACCCCGTCCGGATCACGGTCGGGTCACGGCCGCCGTGCCACATCGCGGTCCGCAGCGCGAGCGGCTGGCGGAGCGTGTGCCACCGGTGTCACCGGCCGTCCGGAGCGGTCGCCCCGGCCTGCTTCGATGCTAGGGCGGTCCGGGGTGCGAACGGGGCCGCCGCGGCCCCGGAACGACCCTGAACCTTCCCCTACGGGATGAGGGCGAACGACCCTGAGACCCCGGTCCCCGCACGGCCTCGGCCGGGCCGGCTCTCCGAGCGGACCGGCCCCGACGCCGGCCCGACGACGACGCCAGCCGACGGCGACGTCAGCTCTCCGGCGGGGAGAAGACGACCAGGACCCGGAGATCCTCGCTGATGTGGTGGAACCGGTGGGCCACCCCGGCCGGAACGTAGACGACGCTGCCCCGCCCGACCTCCGTCGTCTCGTCCCCCACGGTGATCGACGCCCGGCCGCTCACGACCACGTACACCTCGTCCTGGGCGTGCGGGCCCTGCGGGTCCACGTCGCCGGCGTCGAGCGCGTAGAGGCCGACCGACATGTTCCGCTCCCGCAGGAACTGCAGGTACGCCCCCTCGTTGGCGGCTCGCTCCGCCTCCAGCTCGTCCAGCCGGAACGCCTTCATCCGCCGTCTCCTCCTCCGGGCGCCGGCCGTGCCGCCGATCGCCGATCCCACCTGTCGGTCCCGTCTGCCACGATCTCACGTATGAAGAATTTCGTAGTCAAGACGATCGCCAACGCGGCGGCCCTCGCAGTCGCGATCTGGCTGCTCAAGGGCATCACCCTGGCCGGTGAGACGACCGCGGCCAAGGCGATCACGCTGCTTGTCGTGGCGCTCCTGTTCGGCCTGGTCAACTTTGTCGTCAAGCCGGTCGTCAAACTGCTGTCGTTCCCGCTCTTCATCCTCACGCTCGGCCTGATCACCCTGGTGATCAACGCGTTGATGCTGCTGCTGACCAGTTGGCTGGCCGGCAAGTTCGATCTCGCGTTCCACGTGGGAGGCTTCGGGGCCGCTCTGGTGGGCGGCGTGATCATCTCCATCGTGGCGTGGGCGATGCACGTGATCCTGCCGGACGACAAGGACTGATCCGGCACGGGCGGGGAGGCCGACGGGCGCGTGACGGAAGGCGGGGTGGCAGGCGGGAGGCGGGGCGGGAGCCCGGAGACCGAAGGCGGCGGGGACGCGAGGGTCCCCGGCACCTCACCGGCCGGCCTGCGGCGGGTCGTAGCCGACCGTGTTGGCGGCCAGCTCCTCCGCGGTGATCTCCGTCGACCAGCCTTCCGGCGGCTCCTGGTACGGGCTGCACGCCCCGCAGGCGGCGCAGGTCCACCGGCCGTGGATGCCGTGCACGATGGCACCGCAGCCGGCGCACGTGTCCGTGGTGTAGTACGGCGGTTCACCGGGCAGGGCGGGTGACCGCCATGGGTACGGAGGGTCCGGGGACGCGCCGGCGGAGAACTCATCCATGCGCCCCAGACTGCCACGGGCGCGCCCCGGCGCACACCTTGTCGGCGCAACGCGTCGCGACGCGTTCCGCGCGCCGTGAGATCACCGGCACCCGGCCGGGGACGAGCGTCCGGAAGCCCGGCCGGGCAAGACGACCGCGAGATCGACAAAACGACCGGCCGACGCCGACGTCCGAGCCGTCCGTCGACAAAGTGACACCCGCAAAGCGGGTCGCCCGCAGGGGTTTTGGGCCCGCGACCGGCCGCTCGGCAGCGGCCCGGGCGGCGGGGAAAGCGCGCGGCGGCAGCGCGAAGACGGCTCAAGCCTCCCCCCTCATGGCTTGAGCCGCCACGGTCCGCGTGAAGAAGAACCGCGCGACCAAGGCTAGTTGACTCTGCGTCAGTGTCCAATCACCCTGGCGACACAGCCCTATCGACTTATTTATAGTTCCTCTACGGTCGGTGGCGGACCTCCCGGGGAGACGGCATGGATCTGACCCTGTTGCGCACGTTCGTCACCGTCCACCGGGCGGGCTCCTTCACCCGCGCCGCCGCACTCCTGGGCCTGTCCCAGCCGGCGGTCACCGGGCAGATACGCACCCTGGAGCGCCGGCTCGGCCACCCCCTCTTCCTCCGCCGGGCGCGCGGCGTCACGCCCACCACCCTCGGGGACGAGCTGGCCCACCGGGTCGCCCCGCACGTGGACGCCCTGCTGGAGATCACCGAGTCCGGCCTCGACGAGCAGTGGCCGCACCGCACCCTGCACCTGGCGGGGCCGCCGGAGTTCACCGCGCTGCGCGTCCTGCCCGCCCTGAGCCCGTTGATCACGCAGGGGCTCACCGTGCGAGCGGCCCAGGGCATGTCGGAGGCCCTCTTCGACGGGCTGGCCGCCGGCCACCACGAACTCGCCGTCACCACGTCCCGTCCCCGCGGCCGGCTGCTGACCGCGACGCCGCTCTGCGACGAGGAGCACGTCCTGGTCGCGGCGCCGCGCTGGGCCGCCCGGCTCGGCGGCGGGATCGTGGTGCGCGACAAGGGGGTGGCCGTCCTGGAACACCTGCCGGTGGTGGAGGTGGACGAGAGCCTGCCGTTCGTCACCCGCTACTGGTCCGCCGTCTTCGACAGCAAGCCCGTCACCACCGGCGCCGTCATCGCCCCCGACCTGCGGGCGGTGCTGTCCTGCGTGGTCGCGGGGGCGGGCATCGCGGTGCTGCCCCGCTATCTCTGCGAGGACGCGCTCGACACCGGCGAGGTCGTGGCCCTGCTCAGTCCGCCGGTGCCCCCGCTGCGTACGTACTTCCTCGTCGTCCGGGCCGGCACGCTGGCCCACCCGCATCTGGCCCGGGCACACGAGTGGCTGCTGCGCGCCGCCGTTTCCTGGTGAGGAAAGGGTTTCGCGACGGTCGTGACGCGGCAGATGTCGCTTATGACCGTACGACCGGTGGTCAAACGCACCGCCCGTGCCATTCTGCTGGAAGGCGACCCGGGGCCGAGGCCGGGCTCGGGGCCCGGGGCGGGCACCGAATCCCCCTCCGGTGACCCGCACCTCATCCTCATCAAGCGCACCAAACCCGGGCAGGCCCCCTACTGGATCACTCCGGGTGGGGGCGTCGAGGCCGGCGACGAGACCGTGATCGCCGCCCTGCACCGGGAAGTCGACGAGGAGCTCGGCGCGAAGATCGTGGACGTCGTGCCCGCGTTCGTCGACACCGTCCTCCACGTCCCCGATCCCACCGACCCCGACGACCGGACCGTCCCCGGCGGCGTCAAGGTCCAGCACTTCTTCGTCTGCCGCCTGGCCTCCATGGACCTCGCCCTGCGGCACGGCCCGGAGGTCGACGAACCGCGCGGCACCTACGAGGTGGTCCGGGTGCCGTTCACCCGCGAGGGCATCGCGTCGGTGGAGGTCGTGCCGCCCTCGCTCCGGGCCTACCTGCTGGAGAACGTCGAGGGGGTACGGGCGCTGCTCGCCGACGATCTCGGGTGAGGCGGCGCGGGGAGCGCCGGGGCCGGTCTTCCCCTAGGGGCGACCGGCCGCCACCCCGAAGTAGTCGCCGCCCCTGTGACGGTGGCCGTCCGCCGGGTCGGGACCACCGGTGGCCGGCACGTCCGGGGCGATCGCCTCGTCCGAAGCGTCCGGCCCGTCGGGCTCGACCCGCGCTCCCCGTCCGTCCGGCACCCGGCTCAGCCATGGGATGTACTTGCCGCAGTGCACATACGCCTCCTCCACGGTGATCTCCACCCAGACCGGCGTACGGCGGCCCGGCACCCGCTCGGCGGGCAGCCCGGGGTGCGCGGCGCGCATCTCGGCGTCCTCGACCACCCTGGCGCGGCCGTTGACGTGGAGCCCGACGCGGTCCTGGAAGAAGTCGACGAGGAGGATGCCGACCCGGGGGTTCTCCTCGATGTTGCCGAGGCTGGCGAGGACGCCGTTGCCCCGGTACTCGGGGTAGGCGAGGGTCCGTTCGTCCAACGCCCTGAGGAATCCGGGGGGTCCGGCCCGGAAGGTGTTGTCGCAGGCCCCGCCCGCGTCGGCGGTGGCCAGGAAGAACATCTCCTGCCGGGAAAGGAACTCCCGCATGGCGGAGTTGACGTGCCCGAGCATCTGTCCGGCGTAGAAACGGTCGGCCCGCTCGGCGGTGCCGAACCGCTTCTGCAGGGCGTGCTCCCCCGCGCTGCCGGGGCGCGGAGCCGGCGGCTCCGGGCTGGTGGCACCCCATGCCGCCGCCCCTCCCGCCACCGCCCCGTCCACCGCCGCTGCCGGCCGGTCCGTCCGCATCAGCCCCTCGCCTCCGCCAGAAGTCCGTCGATCGAGTCGTGCCGTATCCGATGGGTCGGGATGCCGATCCCGACCAGGGTGTCCAGGCCGCTGCGGATCATCCCCGGCGGTCCCGACAGGTAGGCGTCATAGGCGTTCCACGGCCCGTACGCCCGGACCACGTGCGGGAGTTGGCCGGTCAGCGCGCTCGTGGGACCGTCGGAGACGACCGGGCGGACGGACAGCCAGGGGTGGGCCCGTTCCAGATCCCGCATGGTGTCCATGTCGTACAGGTCGCCGTCGTGCCGGGCGCCGTAGAAGACCTCGACGGGCCGGCTGCCGCCGTGCTCGGCGACGTCCTCCACCAGCGCCTTGATCGGGGCGATGCCGGTACCGCCGCCGAGGCACAACAGCCCATTGTCAGTGGTGTGGTCCACAATCATGGAACCGGCGGGAGGACCGAGTCGCAGGACGTCCCCGGGGCGGGCGCGGTGGACCAGCGCACCGGACACCCAGCCGGCGGGGACGGCCTTGACGTGGAGGGAGAGCAGCCCGTCCGGACGGGGGGCGGAGGAGAAGGAGTAGTGCCGCCACACACGCGGCCACCAGGGGGTTTCGACGCTGGTGTACTGACCGGCGAGGAAGGGGTACGGCTGGTCGGGGCGGAGTGTGATCACGGCGATGTCCGGCGTGCGGAGTTCGTGTCCGACGATCTCCGCCTGCCACCAGGGGGGTGAGGTCAGTTCGTCCTCGGCGGCCGCGTCGATCATGATCTGCGAGATCACCGTGTAGACCCGCACCCAGGCGGCCTCCGCCGCCGGGCTCCAGGTGCGGGTGGCATGGCGGGTGAGAGCGCCGATGAGGCTCTCACCCACGGCGGGGTAGTGCTCGGGCCGGGTGCCGTACTTGCGGTGGCCGCGCCCCAGCCGGGAGAGGTACGCGGTGAGGGCCGCCGTGTCGTCGACGTGCCGGGCGGCCGTCAGCAGGGCCTTGAAGAGCCGGTCGCGCTGGGCGTCCATGGCCGGGGGGAAGAGATCGCGCAGTGGGGGGTGGTGGAGGAAGAGCAGCGCGTAGAAGTGCGAGACGGCCTTGTCGGCGATCGGCTCGATCTCGTCCAGGGTGCGGCGGATGAGGACGCCGTCAGGGGTGGCGTCGGGGCCGCCCCCGCCCGCCTCGGCCGCGGCGGCCGTGGCACCGGCGTGCCCGCCGCCGCCCCGCTCGGCGCTCCGGCCGGGCGCGCCCTGGGCCGGGGAGGGCCGGTCGCCGGGCCGGACCGAGTCGTCGCGTACCGGGCCGCGGGAGGGGCGGTGGACGTCACCGTCGGCGCGGTGCGGTCGGTCGGCGGGCGCGCCGGGAGCGGCCGGCCGCGGCGGCTCCGGGCCGTCGGCCCGCGAGCGGGCCGTTCCGGTGCCCGTGGGCAGCCCTGGCGCCGCGACCGTTGGCGTGCACGCACCGATGCGTCGCCATGCCGCCGGTGCTTCCCCGCCCGGAGCCGGCTCGCCGTTCCGCCCGTGGACCGGTACGCCGGCCGCCGCCGCGGCCAACGCGTGGGGGCGCCCCGCGCCCGCCGGACCGGGCACGGAACCCGGCGCGGACCCGGGCGTGGAACCGGGCGCGGACCCGGGCGTCGTTCCGGCCCCCATGCCCGTCGCCGTGCCGGTCACCGAGCCGGACCGTAAGCCGTCCGCCGAGCCGTTGTCCGCCGGCCCGTTCGGGTGCCCCGCCGCCGGGGTCCCGGCCGGGGACGGGCCGGCGAAGGGCCCGGGCGGGAGGGCCGGGGT
>NZ_JBPQTX010000250.1:0-10541 GCF_051386555.1 Streptomyces sp. URMC 126 | reverse complement strand
CCCCAGCCCCTGCGGGTGGGCGGGCGGGGCCGGCGGCCGGACGCCGCCCTTGGTGGCGCGGACGAACGCGGCGTACCCGCCGACCAGCGGCAGGTTCGCCGAGGTCGCGGTCAGGTCGAGGGTCAGCCGCGGGGTGGTGGAGGCCGGTTCGATCAGTCCGCGGTCGGTGCCCGCGACGATCAGTGCCAGCCGGTGGCCCGCCGGGACGACGTGGTCGGTCGCGGCGAGGTCGAGGGTGATGGTGTAGGCGGTGCCGGGGGTCACGGCCCGGGTCCGCTTGCCGCTCCCCCAGTGGCCGAGGTCCGCCCAGCCGCGGCTGAACACGGTGTGGTCGACGCGGGCGGTCTTCGCCTCGGTCCGTTTGAAGCAGCCGGTGTCCCCGGCGGTGCCGGCGCCCCAGCAGGTGCGGTCGGCCAGGGTGGTGATGCCCTCGGCGTCGTCGGCGTAGTCGCGGATGGTGTCCGGGCCGAGGTCGACGAGGACGGCCGAGAGGTGGGCGGACGCGGTGGACGGGGTCACCCGCAGCCGGACCGTGGACGAGCCGGAGAGGCGCAGGTCACGGGCGAGCGGCCGGGTGACGAAACCGGCCTTCGACGGGGTGCTCCGGTCGACGGCCGCCGCCCAGTCGTTCTCGCCGAGCTTCGGGTCGTCGGTGAACTCGGCGGTGCTGCCCGGCCGCGCCGGGTCCAGGCCCAGGCTTCCGGGGCCACCGGCCGGCCCGGCCGCCGGGCGCAGGGTGGTGGCCCGGGTGCCGGCGGGCGGCCAGACCCGGTCGGTGGTCCACTGGTCGGGCGCCCGCTCGACGTCGGCCATCGGCTCGCGCTCGACGCCGTTGTCGTAGCCCATCAGGTAGTGGTCGAACCAGCGGTGCAGAGTGCGGACCCAGGCGTCGCGCCGGAAGTCGAACGGGTCGACGTGCCCGGTCTGCGACAGCCAGATCTTCCGCTCCACGCCGTGCGCGGCGAGCGCGTCCCACCACTGGCCGAGGTGCTTGGTACGGACGTTGAGGTCCTGCATGCCGTGCACGGCGAGGACGCTGGCGCGGACGTTGCCCGCGTCGCGGACGTAGTCCCGTTCGCTCCACAGCGGCGTCCAGTCGCCGTTGCGCGGTGCGCCGCGGACGAGTTCGCGGTGGACGTCCTGGCAGCGGGCGTGGGCCTCGGCGCTCTCGACACGGGTGGCGAGGCCGTCGGGGCCGCTGTCGAACAGCGCGGCGCCCTTGGCGAAGTAGTAGTCGTACCAGGAGCTGATGGCGCCGATGGGGACGATGGTCTTCAGCCCTTCGACGCCGGTGGCGGCGACGCCGTTGGCGACGGTTCCGTCGTAGCTCTTGCCGATCATGCCGACGGCGCCGGTGGTCCAGTCCGCCGCCACCGTCCCGGAGCCGGTGCGCGAACGGTAGGCGCGGGCCCGGCCGTTGAGCCAGTCGACGACGGCCTTGGCGGACTGGACGTCCGAGCGTCCGCCGATGTCGACACAGCCGTCGGAGCGGTTGGTTCCGGCGAGGTCGACGAGCACGACGGCGTAGCCGCGCGGGACGAAGTAGTTGTCGTAGTAGAGCGGGAACTGGACGGGGTTGCCCCGTTCGTCGTACGTCTTCTTCTGGCTCTCGTTGCCGCGTCCGCAGCAGGAGTAGTACGGGCTGGCGTCCATCACGACGGGGACGCGGATGCCCTTCTCGGCGGCTTCGCGGGGACGGATGACGTCCACGGCGACCCGGTCGGTGCGGCCGGCGCGGGTGGGCGCTTCGACCCAGACCGACTCGCGGACCGCGCGGTCGTAGGAGTAGACGGGTGTGCTCTCGCCGGCGCGTCTCTCCGGGGGCGCGGCCTGCGCGCCCGGTGGTGTGACGAGGACGGCGAGCAGGGCGGCGAGCGCCGCCAGGGCGAGAGCGGTCCAGGGTGTGCGGATGTTCCGCGTGGGTTTCGGCACGGGCGGGACAGTACGCGGGTCGACTGCCGTGCAGAAGGGGGTGGACGGGAAGGGGCGGCCGCCGGGCCGGCGGGCCCGGGACCGCCCCCGTACCGTCAGGTCAGGTACGGTCCTCGCCCGTGGCGCGGGCGAGGGCCCGGAAACCGCCGACGATCGGCAGGTCCGCCGAGCTGCCGCTCAGGTCGACGGTCATCTTCGGCCGGGACGCCGGGGGGTCGATGTTCTCGTTGTCCGTACCGGCCACGATCAGGGCCAGCCGGTGCCCGGCCGGGATCACGTGATCGGCCGTGCCGAGGTCGAGGGTGATGTCGTACTGCTTGCCGGGCGTGATCTCACGCCGGGGGAAGCCGGCGTAGTGGCCGAGGTCGGCCCAGCCGCGGCTGAAGACTGTCTGTTCCACGTTCTTGGTGGTGGGGACGGCCTTCTTGAAGCAGCCGGTGTCGCCGGTGGTGCCGGCGCCCCAGCAGTCCTTCTCCGGAAGCAGGGAGATGCCTTCGCCGGTGTCGTAGTCGCGGATGGTGTCCGGGCCGAGGTCGACGAGAACGGCGGACAGCGTCGCCGAGTTCGTGGTCGGGGTGACCCTCAGCCGCACCGAACCGTGTCCGGACAGCCGCAGTTCACGCTTGAGGGGTGCGGTGCGGAACGACGTCTTCGCCAGGGTCGGCCGGTCGGCCGCGGCGGCCCAGTCGAGCTCGCCGAGCTCGGGGTCGTCGGTGAATTCGGTGAAGCCCGGGGTGCCGGCGGGCAGGGAGGTCAGCGCTCCGACTCCCGGGACCGGCCCGGCGGCCGGGCGCAGGGTGGCGGTGCCGGTTCCGCTCGGCGGCCAGGACCGGTCGGTCGTCCACCGGCCCGGGGCCCGCTCGATGTCGGCCATCGGCTCGCGCTCGATGCCGTTGTCGTAGCCCATCAGGTAGTGATCGAACCAGCGGTGGAGGGTGGGCACCCACTCTTGGCGACGGAAGTCGAACGGGTCGGTGTGACCGGCCGTCGAGAGCCAGAGCTTGCGCTCGACGCCGTTCTGGGCGAGGCCGTCCCACCACTTGTTCATGTGCTGCGTGCGCACGTTGAGGTCCTGGAGGCCGTTGACGAGGAACACGCTGGCCCGGACCTTGTCCACGTTGCGGGGGTGGTCGCGCTCGGTCCACATGCCGGTCCAGTCGCCGTCCCGCGGCGAGCCCTCGATCAGCGCGCGGTCCATGGCCTTGCAGCGGGCCTTGACCTCGTCGGTCTCCACGAAGCGCGCGTGACCGGCGATGCCCTCGGTGGAGTTGGTGGAGGCGCCCTTGTAGAAGTAGTAGGTGTACCAGGAGGTGGGGCCGGCGATGGGGACGACGGTCTTCAGGCCCTCGACGCCGGTGGCGGCCACGCCGTTGACCACCGAGGCCTCGTAGCTCTTGCCGATCATGCCCACCGAGCCGTCGGTCCAGCCGGCGTCGACGCCGCTGTTCCCGGTGCGGGACGCGTAGCCGTGCGCCCGGCCGTTGAACCAGTCGACGACCGACTTTGCCGCCGCGACGTCCGAGGGGCCGCCCACGTCCGAGCAGCCGTCGGAACGGTTGGTCCCCGGCAGGTCGACCAAGGCGACGGCATAGCCGCGGGGAACGAAGTAGTTGTCGTAGAAGAGGGGGAACTGAACGGGCCTGCCCTGCTCGTCGTACGTCTTGGTCTGGGCCTCGGGACCGCGCCCGAGGATCTGGAAGTACGGGCTCGGGCTCATGATCACGGGAACCTTGCGGCCTCGCTCGGCGGGTTCCCGGGGCCGGATGACGTCCACGGCCACCCGGTCCGTGCGCCCGTCGCCGTCGCTGTCCTTCCCCGTCTCCACGTAGACGGTCTCCCGGACGGCGCGGTCGTAGGAGTAGACCGGGGTGCTCCCCTCGGGACTCCGTCCGGCGGGCGCGGCCCGCGCCGCGCCCGGGGCCGCGACGAGGGCGGCCAGGAGGGCGGCGGCAGCGGCCGGAACTGTGCGTCGCAAGATATTTCTGGCGCTTATTTTACGCGTATTATTTCGCACGGACGGACGCTAGCGCACTCAACTGGCCGAATCCAAGGGGCATATGGCGCGACAGCGGGGACACGCGAGCCTTGTGCGGGTGATCCGAGGGGCGGTTTCCGGACACGCCCGCCATGACGGCCGGATGTCCATCACATGTCGGGATTCGGCATGGACATTCCCCTGGGCCCGGTGGCTGCATAGGCTGCGATCGATCTTCCGCCCTCTACGAGTTGGAGTGTCTCGTGCGTCACAGACTCCTCGTCCCGAGCGCCGCCGCCGCTGCCGCCTTCCTGCTGCTCGCGGTCCCCGCGTCGGCGGCCGACGGCACCCCGGGCGCGCCGGGCCTCGGAGACTCCTACTACCCCGACGCCGGCAACGGCGGTTACGACGTCTCCCACTACGACCTGCGGCTCAAGTACCAGCCGAAGACGGACCGGCTGGAGGGCACCGCCACCGTCACCGCCACCACCACGCAGGCGCTCTCCCGCTTCAACCTCGATCTGCTGCTGGACGTCAGCGAGGTACTGGTCAACGGCAAGAAGGCCGCGTTCCGCAAGACCGGCACCCACGAGCTGGAGATCACCCCCGGCACCCCGCTCCCGCAGGGCAAGCACATCACCGTCGTCGTCCGCTACAGCGGCACCCCCTCCGCGGTGAAGGTCGGCGGCTCCTCCGCCTGGCAGCGGACGCCGGACGGCGGCATCGCCGCGCAGGAACCGGAGTCGGCCGCCTGGTGGTTCCCGAGCAACGACCACCCGCGCGACAAGGCCACGTACGACATCTCGATCGCCGTCCCCGACGACACGCAGGCGATCAGCAACGGCGTCCTCGCCTCGAAGACCTCCAAACTCGGCTGGACGCGCTGGAACTGGCGCTCCACCAAGCCCCAGGCGAGCTATCTCACCACGCTGGCCGTCGGCAAGTTCGAGATCACCACGGACACCACCGCCAACGGCCTGCCCGTGATCAACGCCTACAGCAAGGACCTGGGCGACAACCTGGACCCGGCGAAGGCGAGCGTCGAGCGCAGCGCCGAGGTCGTCGACTGGGCGAGCACCGTCTTCGGCCCGTACCCGTTCACGGCCGTCGGCGGCTATGTGCCCAACGTGCCCACCCGCTTCGCGCTGGAGACCCAGACGCGGCCGTTCTACAGCCCCGCGCCCTTCGCCAACGGCGCCAACGTCTCGCTCGTCGTGCACGAACTGGCCCACCAGTGGTTCGGCGACAGCGTCTCGGTGAAGAACTGGCGGGACATCTGGGTCAACGAGGGCTTCGCCACTTACGCGACGTGGCTGTGGTCGGAGAAGGAGGGCGAGGGCACGGCACAGGAACTGGCCGACTACACCTACGCCACCTACCCGGCCGACGACAAGTTCTGGACGGTCAAGCCCGGCGACCCGGGCGCGGACAAGCAGTTCGACGGCGCCGTCTACCAGCGGGGGGCCATCGCCCTCCAGGCGCTGCGCAACACCGTCGGGGACAAGGTGTTCTTCGAGACGCTGCGCGGCTGGACGGCGAAGAACCGGTACGGCAACGGCTCGGTCCAGGACTTCGTGGCCCATGCCGAGCAGGTCTCCGGCAAGACGCTGAAGCCGCTCTTCGACACCTGGCTGTTCACCACCGTCAAGCCGAGCGCGGCGGAGGCGGCCAAGGCGGGCATCGGCCTGCCGGCGAAGGCCCGGGCGGGGGCCGGGGCCCGCAAGGGCGGCGCGGCGCTCACCGCGCACAAGCCGGTGCGGCCCGCCTCCTGGCCGAAGATCCAGGAGGCGCTGCGGACGCACGGTCACTGACCGCTGCCGCCCGCTGTCGCGTCGGGGGCCCGTCGTCCGTCCGGTGACGGTACGGCGGGCCCTCCCGGCTCCTGCCGCCCCGTTCTTGCCTCCCGCCTGGCCTCTCGCTCTTACAGCGATGGTGATACACCCCTACTGTTGCACTGCCGCGTACCGCCGGGTGCGCGCAGATAGGTGTACGGGAGTGGCTGGAGCGGCCGGTGAGGTCCGAGCGCCGGCCGGAGAGCGAGGCACGGGCCATGGCCACGGAGACCGGGGAGCCGGACCTCCTCACCATCGACGAACTCGCCGCGCGCGCCGGCGTGACCGTCCGCACCATCCGCTTCTACAGCACGCGCGGGCTGCTCCCGCCGCCCGCCCTCGGCCCCCGGCGCGTAGGACACTACGGCCCCGGGCACCTCTCCCGGCTCGCCCTGATCGAGGAGTTGCAGCACCAGGGCCTCACCCTCGCCGCCATCGAGCGCTACCTCAGCCGGCTCCCGGACGACCTCAGCGCCCACGACCTCGCCATCCACCGGGGAGTGGTGGCGTCCTGGGTCCCGGACGGCACCGAGGAGATCACCCACGCCGAGCTGGAGCGCCGCACCGGCCGCCCGCTGACCGAGGACGACATCGCCAAGCTCGCCGCGATGAACGTCCTGGAGCGCCGGCCCGCCCCCGAGGAGACCGGGGAGGCGCCCCGCTTCCGGGTCGACCCGGGCCTCCTCGCCCTCGGCACCCAGTTGCTGGCCGTCCCCGCGCCCCTGGGCACGGTCCTCGCCGCGCGTACGGTCCTGCTGGACCACGCCCGGGCCACCGCCCACGAGCTGACCCGGCTCTTCCACGAGGAGGTGTGGGGTCCGTACGAGGCGCGGGAGACGGACCCGGCGGAGGTGGAGGCGATGAAGTCCCTGTCCGCGCACATGCAGCCGCTGGTGGTGCAGGCGCTGGTGACCGCGTTCCAGCGGGCGCTGCGGGAGGAGCTGCGGCGGACGTACGGGACGGGCGGGCCCGGTGGGATGGAAGGGGCGGAGGGTCCCGGCGGGACGGAGGGTCCCGGCGGGGCGGAGGAGACCGAGGGGCCGGGCGGGAGCACGCCGGACGAGGGCACCGGCGCGCCGGCCTGACCGGCCAGGGTGACGCGGGTGGCGCGTACGCCCCGCCACGGTCCCGGCCCGCCACCACCCCGGCCTGTCCCCTTCCCGGCCCGCCGTGCCTCCCGTCCGTGCGCCGCCTAGGCTGGAAAACCGGAGCCCGACGTTTCCCGGTGGCGTGTCCGGACATCCGCGAGACAAGTGATCGCCGGATCCGATCGCCGATCGCCGGTCGTCGATCTGAGGATCACGATCCGCGCCCGAGACGATCCCGAGACGACAGGGAGGCAACCTCATGAGTGGTGCGAAGTCCGACCGGGAGCAGGCCGCCCGGCTGCCCGAAGGCGACGTCGTGGCCGTTCTGCTGGAACAGCACGCCCGCATCCGTGAGCTCTTCGCCGACGTCAAGGCGGCGGAGGGGGACCACAAGAAGCAGGCGTTCGACGAGCTGAGGGCGCTGCTGGCCGTCCACGAGACGGCGGAGGAGATGGTCGTCAGGCCGGTGGCCCGCGACACCGCCGGGAAGAAGGAGGCGGACGCCCGCAACGCGGAGGAGGCCGAGGCGAACAAGGTCCTGGCCCGGCTGGAGAAGATGGACGTCGACAGCCCGGAGTTCGACGCGGAGCTGCGCGAGTTCGAGAAGGCCGTGGTGGAGCACGCCGAGCACGAGGAGCGCGAGGAGTTCCCCACGCTCCGGGAGGGCCGCGACGAGGCCCAGCTCAAGCGCATGGGCACCATGGTCCGCGCGGCCCAGAAGGTCGCGCCCACCCATCCGCATCCCATGGCGGCCGGTTCCACCGCCGCGCAGTGGAGCGTGGGGCCCATCGCGTCCCTGGTGGACCGCACCAAGGACGCCATCAAGGGGGCCATGGCGCGCTGACCGCGCGCGTCGCGTCCTGAGGACGCCGCCCGGCGGGCGCACGGCCCTCGCCGGGCGGCGTCGGCCGCGCCCGGCGGCTCGCGACGTCACCCTCCGGCTCAGACGGAGCTCGCCGCGTCCTCGACGAGCCATACGGCCATGCTCACCGCTACGAGCATCACCAACGTCATCTGCACCACCAGTGCCGCCACCGCTTTGCGCCCGGCGGCGACCCGGCCGGACGGTCCGGGCCTCAGGGACCACTCCCTGATCACCGCCCGGTGGCCGACGACCGACAGCGGCCAAAGCAGGAGGAGCGCGGCGCAGCCCGGCACCATCGCCTGCGGTGGGTAGCCGCCCACGACGCCCACCGCGACGAGGAACGCGAGTCCTGTCACGGCGGACGTGCCCGCCTTCCACCGCGCCTTGCCCGGCGGTCTGAGGGGCAGCCAGAACGCCAGGTCCACGGCCACTCCCACGACCAGGGCAACCCACCAGACGCTCATGGGAAGATGTGCGGCGCGCATGGCACTCCTGTACTCGGGGAACCCACAACAGCCGCTCAGCATAAGGAAGTCGGGGCATGGCTCCTGTAAGCAGGGCCCGGCGGGGCCGGGCCCGTCGGGTCAGTCCGTGAAGAACTCCCCCCGCTCCGCCTTCTCCAGCAGCAGCGGCGACGGCGCGAAGCGGTCGCCGTACGCCGCCTGGAGTTCGCGGGCGCGGGCGGTGAAGCCCGCCGGGCCGCCCGCGTAGCCGTTGATGTACTGGAGTGCGCCGCCGGTCCAGCCGGGGAAGCCGATGCCGAAGAGGGAGCCGATGTTGGCGTCGGCGACCGAGGTGAGGACGTTCTCCTCCAGGCAGCGGACGGTGTCCAGCGCCTCGGCGAACAGCATCCGCTCCTGGAGTTCCGTCAGGGAGACGTCGGCGGGCTTGACCCCCCGGCCGAAGTGCTCGGCCAGGCCGGGCCACAGGCGCGTCCTGCGGCCGTCCTCGTAGTCGTAGAAACCGGCGCCACCCGCGCGTCCCGTCCGCCCGAACTCGTCGATCATCCGGTCGATGACGGCGTCCGCCGGGTGCGGGGTCCAGGTGCCGCCGGCCGCCTCGGTGGCGCGCCGGGCCTCCTCGCGGATGCGGCGGGGCAGGGTGAGGGTGAGCTCGTCCATCAAGGAGAGCACCTTGGCGGGGTAGCCGGCCTGGGCCGCGGCCTGCTCCACGGTGGCGGCGGGGATCCCCTCGCCGATCATGGCGACGCCCTCGGAGATGAACCGGCCGATGACGCGCGAGGTGAAGAAGCCGCGCGAGTCGTTGACGACGATGGGCGTCTTGCGGAGCTGCCGTACCAGGTCGAAGGCGCGGGCCAGCGCCTCGTCGCCGGTGCGCTCGCCCTTGATGATCTCGATGAGCGGCATCTTGTCGACGGGCGAGAAGAAGTGCAGCCCGACGAAGTCGGCGGGGCGCTCGACGCCCTCGGCGAGCAGGGTGATGGGCAGGGTGGAGGTGTTGGAGCAGAGCAGGGCGTCGGGGGCGACGACGTGCTGGATCTCCTGGAAGACCTTGTGCTTGAGGGCCGGGTCCTCGTAGACCGCCTCGATGACGGCGTCGCAGCCGGCCAGGTCGGCCGCGTCGGCGGTGGGGGTGATGCGGGCGAGGAGCGCGTCCCGCTTCTCCTCCGTCGTCCGGCCCTTGGCCAGGGCCTTGGCGAGCAGCCCGGCCGAGTACTCCTTGCCCTTGCGGGCGTTGTCGAGGGAGACGTCCTTGAGGACGACGTCGATGCCGGCGCGGGCGCAGGCGTACGCGATGCCGGCGCCCATCATGCCCGCGCCCAGCACGGCGACCTTGCGGACCTTCCGCTCGGCGGGTCCCGAGGGCCGGCTGCGACCGGCGTTGACCGCCTGGAGGTCGAAGAAGAACGCCTGGATCATGTTCTTGCTCGTCTGCCCGGTGGCCAGGTCCACGAAGTAGCGGGACTCGATCGTCTGGGCGGTCTCGAAGTCGACCTGGGCGCCCTCGACGGCCGCCGCGAGGATGTTGCGCGGCGCCGGGTAGGGGGCGCCGGAGGTCTGCTTGACGAGCGTGGCCGGGAAGGCGGGCAGGTTGGCGGCGAGGGAGGGGTGGGACGGCGTCCCGCCGGGCATCCGGTAGCCGTCGGTGTCCCAGGGCTGCCGGGACTCGGGGTGAGCGAGGACGAACTCCCGCGCCTTGGCGAGGAGTTCCTCGGCGCTGTCGACGACCTCGTGGACGAGCCCGGCCTCCAGCGCCCGCCGGGGGCTGTACTGCGTCCCCTGGACGAGGACCTTCAGCAGCGCGTCGGCGATGCCGAGGAGGCGTACGGTCCGGGTGACGCCACCGCCGCCGGGGAGCAGGCCGAGGGTGACCTCGGGCAGGCCGATCTTGGAGCCGGGCGCGTCGAGGGCGATCCGGTGGTGGCAGGCGAGGGCGATCTCGTACCCTCCGCCGAGCGCCGCGCCGTTGAGGGCGGCGACGACCGGGACGCCGAGGGTCTCGATCCGACGCAGGTCGCGCTTGAGCTCCTGGGTGGCCGCGAACGCGGTCTCCGCGTGCTCGGGCCGGAGCGTGATCAGTTCACGGAGGTCGCCGCCGGCGAAGAAGGTCTTCTTCGCGGACGTGAAGATCACGCCGCGGACGGACTCCCGCTCGGCCTCCAGGCGGTCGGCGACCGCCCTGAGGGAAGCCTGGAAGTCGCGGTTCATGGTGTTGGCGGACTGGTTCGGGTCGTCGAGGACGAGGGTGACGACGCCGTCGGCGTCCTGTTCCCAGCGGATGGTCTCGGCGGGGCTGGTGGTGCTCATGGTGGGGATCTCCTGAAGGTCTGGGTGGCGGGTACGGCCGGTCGTCGGCGAGTCCGGGCCGGGGGCCCGGCGGAGCGGGGG
>NZ_JBPQTX010000249.1:0-10628 GCF_051386555.1 Streptomyces sp. URMC 126 | reverse complement strand
CCCCCCCCCCCCCCGCCGCCCCCGCCGCCCCGCCGGGGACGCCGCCGGAGCCCGTGGCCGGTGACGCGGCCGGCTGGACGATGGAGGAACGCCTGTACAACCAGGTGTGGGGCATGTTCGAGGACCTGGCCCGGAGCACCGCCGCGTACCGCAGCGCGGTCGGCTTCGCCGAGTCGCGCCTGGAGAAGGAGCTCGACCGGGTGCTCTCCGACCCGGCCACCCGGGTGGGTCCGGCCGCCGACGCGGCCCGGGAGGCGGCACGCGCCAAGCACGGCGGCCTCGTCGAGCAGGCCCGGGCGGTGCTCGACCGCGACCTCGCCCAGCTCACCGCCGAGGCCGAGGTCGTCGAGCACGCCCTGCCGCCGGCCCTCGCCCGCTGGGACAGCCCCGTCTGGCACGCCTACCAGGCGCCGCTGGAGACGCCGATGGCGCTGCGCCTGGGCGATCTGCACCTGCCGGAGCGGCGGGGGCTGCGCATCCCCATGCTGGTCCGGCTGCCGCTCCAGCGCGGCCTGTGGGTCGACTGCGGCCGCGCGACGGGCTCGGGCACGGACATGGCCGACCCCGCCGAGCTGCGCCGGCTGGCGATGGACTGCGCCGTGGCGCACGCGGCGCGGCTGCTGGCGGTGCACCCCGTCGGCGACTTCGCCGTGCACGTCCTCGATCCGGCGGGTTCGGGCGCGGCGGCCCTGGCGCCGCTCGTCGACAACGGGGTGCTGGCCCGGCCTCCGGCGGCCGGCGCCCAGGGCGTCTCCTCGGTCCTCGGCGAACTGACCCGGCGGGTCGACCTGGTGCAGATGGCGGTGCGCAGTGGGGCGACCGACGCGCTCCCGCCCGATCTGGACACCGCCGAGCAATTGCTGATCGTCAACGACTTCCCGCACGGCTTCGACGACCGGGCGGTCACCCAGCTGCGCTACCTCGCCGACGAGGGGCCCGCCGTGGGCGTGCACCTGATGATGGTGGCCGACCGGGAGGACTCCCGCGGTTTCGGGCCCGTCCTCGACCCGCTGTGGCGCTCGCTCCTTCGCATCACGCCGGTGCCGGACGACCACCTCGCCGACCCGTGGGTCCGGCACGCCTGGACGTACGAGCCGTCGCTGGCCCCGGCGGGCAGTGATGTGGTGCGCCGGGTGCTGTGGCAGGTGGGGCAGGCGAGGCGGGCGTACGGGCTCTGATCACCGCCCCTTGGTGGGCGCTTGGGATTCTCTTTACTCTTTCTTGGTGCTTCCTGTACCGTTTGGTGTGCGGAGGCACCCCCGGTGCCGGCCGGTACCGGGTCGTCGGACGAACCGGATGGTGAGCCGGCGAGTGGAAGGGGCCTCCGGCAGCGACGACGCTGGAAGTTGCCGTACGAGATGCCGGAGGACCCATGGACGTCTCCCTGACGCTGTGGCTGCTGACCGTCGCCGGTCTGTGTGCCCTGATCGCCGCCGACTTCTTCATCGGCGGCCGGAAGCCCCACGAGGTCTCCCTCAAGGAGGCCGGCACCTGGACGGTCGTCTGGATCGTGCTCGCCGGCCTCTTCGGCCTGGGCCTGCTGTTCCTGGGCGGCGGACAGCCGGCGGGCGAGTTCTTCGCCGGTTACATCACCGAGAAGTCGCTGAGCGTCGACAACCTCTTCGTCTTCGTCCTGATCATGGGCAAATTCGCGGTGCCCGCCGCCTACCAGCAGCGGGTGCTGATGGTCGGCGTGCTCATCGCCCTCGTCCTGCGGGCCGTGTTCATCGGCGCGGGCGCGGCGATCATCGCCAACTTCTCCTGGGTCTTCTACCTCTTCGGGGCGTTCCTCGTCTGGACCGCCTGGAAGCTCATCCAGGAGGCGCGGGCGGACGGGGCCGAGAAGGAGGCGGAGGAGTTCGAGGAGAACCGCTTCCTGAAGGCGGTCGAACGCCGCTTCCCCTCCACGGACCGATACCACGGCACCAAGCTGGTGATCGTGGAGGGGGGACGGCGCCTGATGACGCCGATGCTGATCGTCATGCTGGCGATCGGTACGACGGACGTCCTCTTCGCCCTGGACTCAATTCCGGCGATCTTCGGTCTGACCCAGGACGCGTACATCGTCTTCACGGCCAACGCCTTCGCCCTCATGGGCCTGCGCCAGCTGTACTTCCTGATAGGCGGCCTGCTGCGGAAGCTGGTCCACCTCTCGTACGGCCTGTCGGTGATCCTCGGCTTCATCGGCGTCAAGCTGGTGCTGCACGCCCTCCACGAGAGCGGGGTGGCGGTGCCCGAGATCAGCATCCCGGTCTCGCTGGGCGTCATCTGCGCGGTGCTGGCCGTCACCACCGTCACCAGCCTGCGTGCCTCCGCGAAGGCCGAGCGGGCCGCCGTCGAGGAGAGTCGGGAGCACGCGGACGTCTGAGGCGACGCGCTCCCACCGCGGGCCGGGCACACGGGCCGGAGGCGTGGGGTCCGCCGCCTGTGCCGCCGGTTCCGCGGTGGCGTGTGGAGCCCGCGCCGCCGGTTCCGGGGTGGTGTCCGGCGTCGGGGCCGCCGGCTCCGCGCCGGAGGCGGGCCGGGTCTCCGGCAGCAGGGCGAAGCAGGCCAGGCTGAGCAGCGCCACGGCGACGAGGAAGGCGGCGACGCCCCACGGCGGCCGGTCCCCTCGGGTGAGGGCGGTGGCGACGAGCGGGGTGACGGCCCCGCCGAGGATCCCGGCGAGGTTGTAGCCGACGGTGGCGCCCGTGCAGCGCACCCTCGGCGCGTAGAGCTCCGGCAGGTACGCGCCGACCACGGCGAACGAGATCATGAAGGCCAGCATCGCCACGACGAAGCCCACGGTCATGAGGACGGGGTCGCCCGTGTGGAGCAGTGCGACGAGCGGGAACATCCACAGGACGACGGCCACGCAGCCGGCCAGGCACAGCGGACGCCGTCCGAACCGGTCGCCGAGGAGGGCGAGCGGCGGGGTGGCGACGCCCGAGGCGACGACCGCCACCATGACGCAGGTCAGCATCACCGTGCGGTCGATCCCGAGCCGTTCGGTGCCGTAGGTCAGGGCCCAGGTGGTGACCGTGTAGTAGACCGCGTACCCCATGGCCAGGCCGCCGGCGGTGAGCAGGACGAGCCGCCAGTGGTCGCGCACCACCTCGGTGATCGGCAGCCGGGCGCGCTCGTCGTCGGACAGTTCGCGGAACTCGGGGGACTCGCTGATCCGGCTCCGGAGCAGCATGCCCCCGACCGCGAGGACGCCCGCCACCCAGAACGGCACCCGCCAGCCCCAGGAGCGGAACTGCGCGTCGGTGAGGCCCACGGAGAGACCGAGGGTGAGGCCGTTGGCGAGCAGGAAGCCCAGCGGCGGCCCGAGTTGGGGGAAGCAGGCCCACAGCGCCCGGCGGTGGGCGGGGGCGTGCTCGGTGGTGAGCAGCACGGCGCCGCCCCACTCGCCGCCCAGCCCCAGCCCCTGGAGGAAGCGCAGGACGAGGAGGAGCAGCGGGGCGGCGGCGCCGATCGTGGCGTACGGGGGCACGAGTCCGACGGCGACGGTGGCGATGCCCGTCAGCAGCAGGGAGACGACGAGGACGGGGCGTCTGCCGTACCGGTCGCCCACGTGTCCGAAGAGCACGGACCCCAGGGGGCGGGCGATGAAGCCCACGCCGAAGGTGCCGAACGCCGCGAGCGTGCCCATCAGGGGGGAGGCGGTGGGGAAGAAGAGCGGCCCCAGCACCAGCGCGGCCGCGGTGCCGTAGGCGAAGAAGTCGTAGTACTCGATGGCCGTCCCGACCAGGGAGGCGGTCGCCAGGCGGAGCATGGCCGGAAGACCGGCGGGGGAGCCGTCACGGTGCATGTACCGTCCAACTTCCCTCGGCGGTGCGGGACACGGGGCGTGCGGGCGCGTTCACGGGGGCGCGAAGGAAGCATTGCTTCCGGTTACGGTGCGACCGGCGCGCGCCCCCGGCGCCCCTCCGGCGTCGTGTCGGAGGCGGCCGGGAGCACGGCCGTCACACCTGCCTCACTGCTTCACCAGCCGCGCTCGCGCCACTCCTTGAGGTGGGGCCGCTCGGCGCCCAGGGTGGTGTCCGCGCCGTGCCCGGGGTAGACCCAGGTCTCGTCCGGGAGCCGCCCGAAGAGCTTGGTCTCCACGTCGCCGATCAGGCTGGCGAACGCCTTGGGGTCGTCGTGCGTGTTGCCGACGCCGCCCGGGAAGAGGCAGTCGCCGGTGAACACGTGCGGGTGGCCGTGCGGGTCGTCGTAGACCAGCGCGATGCTGCCCGGCGTATGGCCGACCAGGTGCACGGCGGTGAGGGCGACCCGGCCCACCCGGAGCGTGTCGCCGTCGTCGACGGGCACGTCCGTGGGCACCGGGATGCCCTCGGCGTCGTACCGCCCGGCGTAGGTGCGGGCGCCGGTGGCGTCGACCACCTCGCGCAGCGCGCCCCAGTGGTCCCCGTGCCGGTGGGTGGTGACGACCGAGGCGATCCCGCCGTCCCCGATCAGGCTGAGCAGCGTGTGCGGCTCGGCGGCGGCGTCGATCAGCAGCTGCTCGTCCGTCGCGCGGCAGCGCAGCAGATAGGCGTTGTTGTGCATCGGACCGACCGCGACCTTGGAGATCATCAGGTCGGTCAACTCGTGGACGTTGGCGGGGCCGCCGACCTTCACCGCTCCCGTGTATGCCATGGGATCAGCCTAGTTCCTCGGTCCGACAACGGGCCGGGGCGGCGGTCCGCGGTGTTCCGGGAGGCCGCCCCGCCGGGCGTCAGAGCGGGGGCAGGGCCGGGAGCGGGCCGCCGTCGGTGTCCAGGGCGGACGCGTCGCCGCGGCCGGCGAGCCAGCCCAGCAGCGCGGGCGCGGGGCCGGAGACGCGGAGCCGTGGGCCGTCCGCGCCGCCCGTCCGCCACTCCCGCCCGTCCTCCGCCGCGAGCAGCAGGGACGGCACCTCGGGGTGGCCGGCGAACCGGTCGGCCAGGAAGCCGATCTCCCGCTCGGTGAACTCCGCGGGCAGGTCCTCCAGCCCGTAGCCGATCCCGAGGTCCACGTGGTGCAGCTCGACCTCGATCAGCCGCCGGAAGGGCACCCGGGCGGCGAGGTCCGTGACGCCGTTGCGCAGCGTGACCGTGCGGGAGGGGTCGCCGAGGGCGGCCGCGGCCTCAAGGAAGCGCCGGGAGCTGTCCCGCAGGTCGGCCAGGTGGACGGCGAGGGGGCGCGGGGCGTCCCGCTCGATGTCGGCGTCCCGGGCGTCGGCGTCGGCGTACATGGGCCGGCCGGCGAGCACGTTGACCAGGGCGTCGGCGTTGCGCGCGATGTGGGCCAGGACGTGGCCGCGGGTCCAGCCGGGGAGCCGCGAGGCCTCGTGGAGCGCCGTCTCCGGGAGCTTGCCCACGGCGGTCAGCAGCCGGTCGGTCGCCTCGCCGACCAGGGCGGTGTCGTGCTCGTGATCAGCCATGGCCCCGACCCTAGCGCCGCCACTCTTTCGGGTGAAGGAGCCGGACTCCGGCCGTGAATCGAACGTGCGTGCTATACGCTCGAGATGCGGCATCCTGGAGAGATGGCCGCAGCGCTCTCGTACCCTGGCTGGGTCGGGAGCATCGCTCCGCACTGACCCCTGCCGCCGCGACGGGCCCGCATCCGGGCCGGCGTCGCGTGGCGGCGGGGCCGGCGCACCCCCTCGTCTTCTCAAGAAAGGTGCCGACCGGCGTGGCAGACCGTCTCATCGTCCGTGGCGCGCGCGAGCACAACCTCAAGAACGTCTCGCTCGACCTCCCCCGTGACTCCCTCATCGTCTTCACGGGTCTCTCCGGGTCGGGCAAGTCGTCCCTCGCCTTCGACACGATCTTCGCCGAGGGGCAGCGCCGCTACGTCGAGTCGCTCTCCTCGTACGCACGGCAGTTCCTGGGCCAGATGGACAAGCCCGACGTGGACTTCATCGAGGGCCTGTCCCCGGCCGTGTCCATCGACCAGAAGTCGACCTCGCGCAACCCGCGCTCCACGGTCGGCACGATCACCGAGGTCTACGACTACCTCCGCCTGCTGTTCGCCCGGATCGGCAAGCCGCACTGCCCCGAGTGCCGGCGGCCGATCTCCCGGCAGTCGCCCCAGGCGATCGTCGACCGGGTGCTGGAGCTGCCGGAGGGCAGCCGCTTCCAGGTGCTCTCGCCGCTGGTGCGCGAGCGCAAGGGCGAGTACGTCGACCTCTTCTCCGACCTCCAGACCAAGGGCTACAGCCGGGCCCGGGTGGACGGCCAGACCGTCCAGCTGTCCGAGCCGCCCAAGCTGAAGAAGCAGGAGAAGCACACGATCGAGGTGGTCGTCGACCGCCTCACCGTCAAGAGCAGCGCCAAGCGCCGGCTGACCGACTCGGTCGAGACCGCGCTGGGCCTGTCCGGCGGCATGGTCATCCTGGACTTCGTCGACCTCCCCGAGGACGACCCCGAGCGTGAGCGGATGTACTCCGAGCACCTCTACTGCCCGTACGACGACCTCTCCTTCGAGGAGATGGAGCCGCGCTCCTTCTCCTTCAACTCGCCCTTCGGCGCCTGCCCGGACTGCACCGGCATCGGCACCCGCATGGAGGTCGACCCGGAGCTGATCGTCCCGGACGAGGACAAGAGCCTCGACGAGGGGGCGATCAGCCCCTGGGCGCACGGCCAGAGCAAGGACTACTTCCACCGCCTGGTCTCCGCCCTCGCCGACGAGCTGGGCTTCCGTACGGACATCCCCTGGGCGGGGCTGCCGCAGCGCGCCAAGAAGGCGCTGCTGAACGGCCACCGGACGCAGGTCGAGGTGCGCTACCGCAACCGGTACGGCCGCGAGCGCGCGTACACCACCTCCTTCGAGGGCGTCATCCCGTTCGTCAAGCGGCGGCACTCCGAGGCGGAGAGCGACTCCAGCCGCGAGCGCTTCGAGGGCTATATGCGCGAGGTGCCCTGCCCGACCTGTGAGGGCACCCGCCTCAAGCCGGTCGTTCTGGCGGTCACCATCCAGGGCCGCTCCATCGCGGAGGTCTCCGCGATGTCCATCAGCGAGTGCGCCGACTTCCTCCGGGACATGACGCTCACCGGCCGCGAGAAGAAGATCGCCGAGCGCGTCCTGAAGGAGGTCAACGAGCGGCTCCGCTTCCTCGTCGACGTCGGTCTGGACTACCTCTCGCTCAACCGCGCCGCGGGCACCCTCTCCGGCGGCGAGGCGCAGCGCATCCGGCTCGCCACGCAGATCGGCTCCGGTCTGGTCGGTGTGCTGTACGTGCTGGACGAGCCGTCCATCGGCCTGCACCAGCGCGACAACCACCGCCTCATCGAAACGCTGGTGCGCCTGCGGGACATGGGCAACACCCTGATCGTCGTCGAGCACGACGAGGACACCATCAAGGTCGCCGACTGGGTCGTGGACATCGGCCCGGGCGCCGGTGAGCACGGCGGCAAGGTCGTGCACAGCGGTCCGCTGGCCGAGCTGCTGGCCAACGAGGCGTCCATGACCGGGCAGTACCTCTCCGGCCGGCGGGCCATCGCCACCCCGCCGTCGCGCCGTCCGATCGACAGGAAGCGCGCCCTGACCGTGCGCGGCGCCCGGGAGAACAACCTGCGCGACATCGACGTGGCGTTTCCCCTCGGGGTGCTCACGGCCGTCACCGGTGTCTCCGGTTCCGGCAAGTCGACGCTGGTCAACGACATCCTGTACACGCACCTGGCGCGTGAGCTGCACGGGGCCCGCACGGTTCCGGGCCGGCACACGCGGGTGGACGGCGACGACCTGGTCGACAAGGTCGTCCACGTCGACCAGTCGCCGATCGGCCGGACGCCGCGCTCCAACCCGGCCACGTACACCGGTGTCTTCGACAACATCCGCAAGCTCTTCGCGGAGACGATGGAGGCGAAGGTCCGCGGCTACCTGCCCGGCCGCTTCTCCTTCAACGTCAAGGGCGGCCGCTGCGAGAACTGCTCCGGCGACGGCACCATCAAGATCGAGATGAACTTCCTGCCGGACGTCTACGTGCCGTGCGAGGTCTGCCACGGGGCGCGATACAACCGCGAGACCCTGGAGGTGCACTACAAGGGCAAGTCCATCGCCGAGGTGCTGGACATGCCGATCGAGGAGGCGCTCGGCTTCTTCGAGGCCGTGCCGACGATCGCGCGCCACCTGCGGACCCTCCACGAGGTGGGCCTCGGGTACGTGCGTCTCGGGCAGCCCGCCCCGACGCTGTCCGGCGGCGAGGCGCAGCGCGTGAAGCTCGCGAGCGAGCTCCAGAAGCGCTCGACGGGCCGCACGGTGTACGTCCTCGACGAGCCCACGACCGGTCTGCACTTCGAGGACATCAACAAGCTGATCTCGGTGCTGTCCGGTCTGGTCGACAAGGGCAACAGTGTGATCGTCATCGAGCACAACCTCGATGTGATCAAGACGGCCGACTGGATCGTCGACATGGGCCCGGAGGGCGGCAAGAACGGCGGCATGGTCATCGCCGAGGGCACGCCGGAGGAGGTCGCGGCCGTGCCCGACAGCCACACCGGCCGGTTCCTGCGGGAGATGCTCGGCGGCCGGGTGACCGGCGACGACCCGGAGGACGCCCCGAAGCGCGCCGCCGGATCCCGGAAGGCGCCCGCCGAGAAGGCCGCGGCGAAGGCGGCGGCCGGCAAGTCGGCCACGGCGAAGAAGGCCGCGACGAAGAAGGCCGCCGCGAAGAAGACGACGGCCAAGAAGACCGCTGCCAAGAAGGCGCCGGCGAAGAAGACGGCGGCGCGCCGGGCCTGAGCGCGCTGTCGGCACCGGTCCCGGCCTCCCTCGCAGGGGGGCCGGGACCGGTCGCGTCCCGGGCCGGCCCGGCAGGGGTACGGGCTCGGGGCGTCCCGGGTCGCGAGTCGTACCGGCACGGGGATACGGGCCGGCGCCATGCCATCCGGCCCACCGCGCGGGGCGCCCGACCGGGGCCGGTATCGTCGGGACCGATCGTCACAGCAGCCCCGGCGGCACCGCCCGTCGGCGTACCCCGTGGGAGCCTCCATGACCAGCCCCCAGCCGGCGCCCTGCTGCGCCTCCCGCCGTACCGTCCTGCGCGGCGCCGCGCTCGCGGGCGTGGCGGGGCTGGGCGCCACCGCCTGCGGCGGCGGGGAGGGCGGCGTGGCGTCCCCGACGCCCACCGCCCCGGTCGAGCTCGGCGCGGCGAGCGAGGTCCCCGTCGGCGGGTCGCGGCTCTACCGGGAGCAGCGGGTGCTGGTCACCCGGCCGAAGAAGGACGAGTACCGGGCGTTCAGCGCCGTCTGCACGCACGCCGGCTGCGTCGTCTCGAAGATCGAGGACGACGCGGCGAAGTGCGGTTGCCACGGCAGCCGGTTCGACGTGCACACCGGCAAGGTGCTGCGTGGCCCGGCCTCGGTCCCGCTGCCCGAGGTGCCGGTCCGGGTGACCGGCGACCGGCTGGTGGCGGGCCCTAAAACGCCCGGGGCGTAGCCGGCGGAGGGGCTCACGACCAGTCCCAGCCGATCCCCACGATCCCCGGCCGTACCGCCTGTTCCACCATGTGCACCCCCGGGTGCCGCCCGGCCAGGGTCAGTTCCCGCTGTCCGCTGCGCGGCGCGCTCGCCGTGGCCTGGCTGAAGCTACGGCAGCGGACGGGCAGCGCGGCGGCGTCGAAGCTCACCTGGAGGACGTACTGCCCGCCGGCGAAGCTGAAACCGCGCACGTATTCGCTGCTCTGGCCGCCCGTCCCGTCGTCGAACGCGTAGCCGAGGAGATACGTCTCGCCGCACCGCAGCCGGGTGTCGAACAGCAGCTCCGCGACCAGCACGCCGGCCGCCGCCTGCCACCGGACGCGCCCCACGCGGCAGTTCCCGGTGGCGCGTACGGCGACCCGGGCCGGATCGCAGCCCGGGTCGCCGTAGTGGATGGCGACGTAACGGTCCACACCGTCCCGGTGCGCCCGGACGACGTGGTGGGACTCGCGGCCGCGGAGCTCGCGCCGCGCCCCGATGTGGACGTGCTCCAGGTGGCAGACCGTGTGCAGGCCGCCGTCGGCGGGGGACTCCAGCTCGGCGAGGAGCCGTTCCGCCGGCCGCGCCTCGTCCATCAGCGCGCGCAGCGAACGGGCGGCGGGACGTTCCGCGGCCGGCCGCGCCCCCGGTTCCAGTAACCGGGTCAGGGCCTGCGCGGGCAGGTCGAGGATCTCCTCCAGCAGCCGCACCGCGCGCAGCGACTCGGGGCGCTGGGGTCTTCGCGCTCCCTGCTGCCAGTAACTGAGGCTGGTGACGCCGACGGTGACGCCGCGTTGGGCGAGCCGGCGCTGTACCCGGTGCAGGGCCAGGCCGCGCGCCGTCAGCGCGGTCCGCAGCGCCAGGTGGAAGGGCCCGGTGCGCAGCGCCTGGGCCAGCGCGGCCTCGGCGTCCCGGGTGCTGGTCCGTACCATACGTTCGCTGCCTCCTGTGAATATTCACCCGGGGTGACCGGGGTCACGGCCGCGTGGAGGACAGCCTTCCTCCTGACGGGCACAGGGCGTTCACAACCGTCGTGTTCCGTTCACTCGGGTGTTCCCTTCCGCATTCAAGCCGGTTGACCCGCACCCGACAACATCCGATGCTCCTCACCAGCGTCCGGACGCGCTCCTCCACCCGAACCACCCCACCACGGGAGGAACGTCCATGTCCCGTGCCTCGGCACAGCTCGAAAGACCCCGAATAACCCGGGGTCTTTCGAGC
>NZ_JBPQTX010000248.1:0-10691 GCF_051386555.1 Streptomyces sp. URMC 126 | reverse complement strand
CCGCACGCCCTCCCGCCCGCGGCGCGCGCCCCGCTCCTCCACTCCGTCATCCGGCGCGGCCCCCCGGTCCGGCCCGTCCCCGCCTGACCGGAAACCCCTCAGCCACAGCACGGAGAAGCGGCATCATGAGCAAGCGCAACACCTGGGAGAACAAGCAGTCCGCCCGCGAGCGGCTGCGCGCCGAACGCGAGCGGCGGGCGAAGAAGGAGCGGACCCGCCGCCAGCTCCTCGTCGGCGGCGCGGTCGTCGGCGTCCTCGCCGTCGCGGCCGGCATCGGCGTGGCCGTGAGCCGGCTCGGCGACGACGACAAGGACTCCGCCTGGACGGCCGCCGCCGAGAAGACCCTCGTCAAGCCGGCCCACACCGCCGGCGCCAAGGGCACCGAGATCGTCATCGGCGACAAGAACGCCAAGCACACCCTGGAGATCTACCAGGACATGCGCTGCCCGGTCTGCTCGGTCTTCGAGCAGAACGTCGGCGACACCGTCGACAAGGACGTCAAGGCCGGCACGTACAAGGTCTCGTACCACATCGGCGCCTTCCTCGACCGCGGCCTGGGCGGCACCGGCGCCAAGAACGCGCTCAGCGCCGTCGGCGCGGCCCTCGACGTCAGCCCCGAGGCGTTCTCGGCCTACACCAAGGCCCTCTACTCCAAGGCGAACCACCCCCCGGAGACCAAGGACGCCTTCGCGAACGACGACACCCTGCTGAAGATCGCCCAGCAGGTCCCGGCCCTGAAGGGCAACGCGGCGTTCGAGAAGAACGTCAAGGACGGTACCTTCGACAAGTGGGCGCTGGAGATGTCCGACGAGTTCGACAGCCACAAGGACGTGACCGGGACGCCGACCCTCAAACTGGACGGCGAGAAGCTGACGGTGGAGACTCCGCAGGGCAAGGGCGCCCCCCTGACCGCCGAGCAGTTCCGCCAGGCCGTCGACGCCCGCCTGAAGTAGGCCGCGCGCACCGGACTCCCGTCCTGGCGGACCCCGCCGGATGATGCCGAATCTTGACACGACAATTACGGCGTGTCATGGCACACTTCCCGGTTATGAAGGGGACGGGAGTTCGGTTGCGGGCGCTGCGCGCCGCGCTGTTCACCGCCGTCTGCGTCACCCTCTCGGCCGCCTCGCACGTCCTCCTCTCCCGGATGCCGCTGCCGGTGTCCACGGTCGCCGCGCTGTCGGCCGCCTTCTTCGTCCTCGCCTACGCCCTGGCGGGCCGTGAGCGGGGATACGGGCACATAGCCGCCCTCCTCGTCCCCCTGGAGCTGGCCGCCGACACGGTCTTCACCACCGGCCAGCACGCCTGTTACGGCGCGGCGGGCGGCCCGGTCGCCGGTCCGCTGCGCTCCATGGGCATCGACCTCGTCTGCCGCGGCGGCGAGGTGGGGACGCCCCTCGCCCACCTCACGGCGGGCCAGAGCCCCCCGAACGCGCTGTACTCGGCGCTGCCCTGGCTGCTGCTCACCCTGCACGTCGGCGTCGGCCTGCTCGCCGCCGCCTGGCTGCACCGCGGCGAGGTGGCGCTGGCCCGGCTGCTGCGCGCGGTGGCCGCCTCGGCCTTCCGCCCGCTGCTGCTGGTCCTCGCCACGAGCGCGGTGCCCGGCCCGTCGGGTACGGCGGGCCGCCCCCCGCGCGGCACCCGGCGCCCGCGCGCCCTCCCCCTGCTCCTCCACTCCGTCGTACGACGCGGACCGCCCCGGGCCTGCCCGGCCTGAGCAGCGATCCCCGCCATTCGTACCCCCACGGAGAGACACCATGAGCAACCGCAACAGCGCCCAGAACAAGCAGGCCGCCCGCGAACGGCTGCGCGCCGAACGCGAGCGCCAGGCCAAGAAGGACAAGACCAAGCGCCAGCTCATCGTCGGCGCCGCGGTGGTCGGCGTCCTGGCGATCACGGCCGGCGTGGTCGTCGCGGTCACCAAGATGAACGACGGCACCAGCGACCACTGGAAGGCCGCCTCCGAGAAGACGCTCGTCAAGCCCGCCAACACCACCGGCGAGAACGGCAACGAGATCGTCATCGGCCAGAAGAGCGCCAAGGAGACGCTGACGATCTTCGAGGACCCGCGCTGCCCGATGTGCGCCGGTTTCGAGCAGGAAGTCGGCTCCACCGTCCGTCAGGACGTCAAGGACGGGCGGTACAAGGTCCGCTTCGTCATGGTCAACTTCCTTGACCGGCAGCTCATGGGCGACGGTTCCAAGAACGCCGTCAGCGCGCTGGGCGCCGCCCTGAACGTCAGCCAGGACGCGTTCCTCGAGTACAAGGAAGCCCTCTTCTCCAAGAAGAACCACCCCGACGAGCGGGACGACGCCTTCTCCGACGACAAGAAGCTCCTGGAGATAGCCCAGGAGGTCCCGGCCCTGAAGGGCAACGCCAAGTTCGAGAAGAGCCTCAACGACCACGTCTACGACCGCTGGGCCCTGGAGATGGGCAAGCTCTTCGGCAAGGACGGCGTGGACGGCACCCCGACCCTGCTGCACGGCAAGAAGAAGCTGACCGTGGACGGCCCGCGCGGCCCGATGCCGCCGGCGTCCAAGGAGCTGTTCGACGAGGTCATGGACAAGGAGTTCGGCCCGCGCAAGAAGTAACGCGCGGACGACGGAGGCGGACGGCCGCGGGGCCGTCCGCCTCTCGCGCTCCGGCAGAGGGCGTCCCGCCGGTGGGGGCAAGGCCCGTACCCCGGCGGCGACTTGAGCGACGACCGCGAGGCCGCTCCCGGGCGGCGGCGAACGGCGACGGCCGACCCGCGGCCACGGCCCCTCGTCCCGGCGGGCCCCCGCCGACGGGGAACGCGGCGCGAAGAAGCGGTGACGACACGGCGGGGAGCGCGCGAACTCCTGTCAGGGCGGGCGCTCATGCGTGTGAACGGCGTTAAAGTTATCGCCCGTGAACCCACGTCCCCCTATATCCCGCCGGGCCGCCGTGACCGGCGCGGCGGCGACCGCCGCCCTGCTGCCCCTCGCCGTCGCCCCCTCCGCCGGAGCGGCCACCGCCACCCGGGCCGAGACGTCGACGGCCCCCGCCTTCCTGCACGGCGTCGCCTCGGGCGACCCGCTGCCCGACGGCGTCCTGCTGTGGACCCGGGTCACCCCGGTGCCGGAGGCCGTTCCCGGCTCCGGGCTCGGCCCGGCCGTCCAGGTCAGCTGGCAGGTGGCCGAGGACGCCGGGTTCGCCCGGGTCGTCGTCTCCGGCACGGTCACCGCGTCCGCCGCCGGCGACCACACGGTCAAGGCCGACGTCCGCGGACTGCGGCCCGGGACCGACTACTTCTTCCGGTTCACGGTCAGCGGCGGCTCGGGCGAGGTCCACTCCCCCACCGGCCGGACGTGGACGGCACCCGCCCCCGACGCCGCGACGGACGGCCTCCGCTTCGGTGTGGTCTCCTGCGCCAACTACGAGTCGGGCCACTTCTCCGCCTACCGCCACCTCGCCGCGCGCCGCGACCTGGACGCGGTGCTGCACCTCGGCGACTACCTCTACGAGTACGCGTCGGGCGTCTACCCGGCCGCCAAGTACGTCGTCCGGCCGCACGAGCCCAGACACGAGATCGTCACCCTCGCCGACTACCGCACCCGGCACGGCCGTTACAAGACCGACCCCGACCTCCAGGCCCTGCACGCGGCGCTGCCCGTCGTCGCGATCTGGGACGACCACGAGTTCGCCGACAACGCCTGGTCCGGCGGGGCCGGCAACCACACGCCGGGCGCCGAGGGCGCCTGGGCGGACCGCGTCGCGGCGGCGAAGAAGGCGTACTTCGAGTGGATGCCGGTGCGTCCCTCCGTCGAGGGCACCACCTACCGCCGGCTGCGCTTCGGCCGCCTCGCCGACCTGCACCTGCTGGACCTGCGCTCGTTCCGCTCGGAGCAGGTCAAGGCGGGCAGCGGCGCCGTCGACGACCCCTCCCGCACCCTCACCGGCCGCGCCCAGCTCGACTGGCTGAAGGACGGTCTGGCCGCCTCCGACACCACCTGGCGGCTCGTCGGCAACCCGGTGATGATGTCCCCGCTCGCCTTCGGCGCCATGCCGGCCCACCTCCTCAAGCCGCTCGCCAAGCTGCTGGGCCTGCCCGAGGAGGGCATCGCCGCCAACACCGACCAGTGGGACGGCTACACCCACGACCGGCGCGAACTCCTCGGCCACCTCACCGGCCGCGGCATCCGCAACACGGTCTTCCTCACCGGCGACATCCACATGGCCTGGGCCAACGACGTCCCGGAGACGGCCGCCACGTACCCCGTCTCCCGCTCGGTCGCCACCGAGTTCGTCGTCACCTCGGTCACCGCCGACAACCTCGATGACACCCTCCACGTCCTGCCGCACACGGTCTCCCTCCCGGCCGTCGCGGCCATCAAGGCCGCCAACCGGCACGTGAAGTGGGTCGACATGGACTCCCACGGCTACGGCGTCCTCGACATCACCGCCGAGCGGGCGCAGATGGACTACTACGTCCTCTCCGACAAGCGGGACCCGAAGGCGACGTCGAAGTGGGCGCGGTCCTACCGGACGCTGTCGGGCACCCAGCGGATGGAGCGGGTGAAGGCGCCGGTGCGCTGACGCTGGGACGCCGGACGGGCTGACCGTTCAGCCCGTCCGGCGTTTGAGGACGAGCGGCGAAACCGCGACAAGCGGGGTCTGGGGCGCAGCCCCAGGAAACGGTGAAAGGGCGGGGCCGGGGCCTCCTACAACTCCCCCAGGAACGCGAGCGCGACCCGCCAAGCCCGCTCCGCCGCCTCCGCGTCATAATCCGGAAGCTCCGGGTCCGTGAACATGTGCCCCGCCCCCTGATACCGGTGCACCTCCACGTCCGCCCCAGCCCGCCCCATCCGCAAGTACCAAGCGTTCAGCCAGTCATGCGGCTCGAACGGATCCGGATCCGCCACATGCAGCTGCACCGGCAGCTCGTCCACCGCCGCGTCCTCCGGCAGATCGGACGTGCCGTGGAACAGCAGCAGCCCCCGGGCCTTCTCGTCGCCCAGGGCGAGGTTCTGCGCGATCGACCCGCCGAGGGAGAACCCCGCGTACACGAGCCCCCGCTCGGACAGCGGCGCCACGGCCGTGATCGCGCGCCGCAGCAGCTCCTCGTGCCCGATCTCGTCCGTGATCGCCACACCGTCCTCGACGGTGTCCGCCGTCCGCCCCTCGTAGAGGTCCGGTACGTGCACCTCGTACCCGGCACTACGCAGCCTGTCGGCCGCCGCGTGTACGGACGATCGCAGTCCGTAAGCCGAATGGAAAAGGACGATCGTGGTAGGAGACGGCACCGGAGTCACTTCCTTGCAGGGCTGGATCGCGTGGCCTCCATCGTGCCAGCTACGGTCGAAGGAGGAGCGCGCGCCCGGCAGGACGCCGGAAGGAGCTGGTGCTCATGGAGGACGTGCTGCGGCCTCTCGCGGTCCTCGGCGCTGCCCTGGTCATCACCGTGGTGGTGGGCTGGGCCGCTGACAAAACGGTTCGCCGGATTGCCGAACGGCATCCGGAAGCGCCCTTGTGGCGCCTGCTGCGCCGCTGCCGCATGCCCTTGCGGCTGGTGCTGGGCACGGCGCTGCTGCGCGGCGGCTACGAGTCGGCCGAGCTGTCCGACAAACACGAGCTCCTGGTGACCAGGCTGCTCACCCTGGTGCTCATCGGCGCCTGCGCCTGGCTCGCGACGCGGGTGGCCACGGCCGTCGTCGAGGCGGCGTACGCGCGCTACGCCGCCGGCAGCCGCGACCCGGCCCGGATGCGCCGGGTCCGCACCCAGGTGACGCTGATCCGCCGTATCGTCACGGCGGCCGTCTGCGTCGTCGCCGTGGCGGCGATGCTGCTGACCTTCCCCGGCATGCGGACGGTGGGCACCTCCGTGCTGGCCTCCGCCGGTCTGATCGGCATCGTGGCCGGTGTGGCGGCCCAGTCCACGCTCGGCAACCTCTTCGCGGGGCTGCAGATAGCGTTCGGCGACATGGTGCGCATCGGCGACACCGTGGTGGTGGGCGGCGAGTGGGGCACGGTCGAGGAGATCACCCTCACCTACCTGGTCGTCACCACCTGGGACGAGCGCCGCATCACCATGCCGGTCTCGTACTTCACCAGCCGGCCCTTCGAGAACTGGTCGCGCGGCAACCCCCGGATGACCGGCACGGTCTTCTTCCACCTGGACCACTCCGCCCCCATCGACCTCATGCGCGAACGGCTGCACGAGGTGGTCAAGGGCACCCGCGAGTGGGACGGCCGGGCCTGGAGCCTCGTCGTCACGGACACCACCCCGTCCACCATCCAGGTACGGGCCCTGGTGACCGCCAAGGACGCCGACGACATCTGGACGCTCCGCTGCGTCGTCCGCGAACAGCTGGTGGAGTGGCTGCGCCGGGAGCACCCGTACGCGCTGCCGCGCATCAGCACCGCGCCCGCGCCGGGCCCGGCCGAGACCCCGGACCGCCGGCAGGCGCCGCCCACCTCGGGCGACATCGGCCCGGGCCCGGGCCCGGTCTGAGCCGAGCGCCCGCCGAGCGGGCTCACATCCCCCGCAGCGACCGCATGTCCAGCTGCCGCAGCACCCGGTCCACCACCTCCGGATCCATCCACGGCTCGCTCCGCGCGTCGAGCACCGCGTGCCGCGCCGCCGAGAGCAGCTCGGCCTGGATGCGCTGGATGGTGTGCAGCCGCTGGACGCGCTGGGAATGCGCCTCCCGCCGCTCCTCGTCGACCATCTCGGGACTGATGCGGGCGCCGACGTCGTAGGCGCGCCGGTGGAGCATCTCCCGCAGGTCCTCGGAGAGCTCCTCCTCCTGTTCGATCTCCAGCAGCCGGTGCCTGGCCGCCTTGGCGGCGCGGATGGCCAGCTGCCGCTCCAGCTCGCGGGTCCAGTCGGTGTCGGCGCGCACCCCGAGCAGCTCGACCAGCCAGGGCAGCGTCAGCCCCTGGACGACGAGGGTGCCGATGATGACGGCGAAGGCGATGAAGAGGATCTCGTCGCGGGCCGGGAAGGCCGCCTTGTCGTCCGTGGTCAGCGGGATGGCCAGGGCGAGCGCCGCGGAGGCCACGCCGCGCATCCCGGACCACCACATCACGATGGTCTCCCGCCAGCTCGTCAGGATCTCCTCGTCGACGTCCCGGCCCTTGTGCAGCCGCTTGGCCAGCCAGGCGGCGGGCAGCAGCCACGCCAGCCGCACGACGACCACGACGGCGAGGACGACGCCGCCGATGCCGAGCATCTCGCCCCAGCGGCCCGAGGCGGTGGCGACGGCGTTGTGCAGTTCGAGGCCGACGAGGCCGAAGGCGACGCCGGTGACGAGGGTGTCGACGATCTCCCAGAAGGTGTGGCCGGCCAGCCGCCCCAGCACGTCGTCCGCGTCGCTGGCGAACTCGGCGAGGAAGAGCGCGGTGGTCAGCACCGCGAGCACGCCGGACCCCTTGAACTCCTCCGCCAGCACATACGAGACGAACGGCACCAGCAGCGTGAGCCCGATCTGGAGCGTCGCGTCGCCCAGGACGTCCATCAGCCGCTTGGCGCCCCAGCCGAGCCCCAGGCCGACCGCCAGCGCCACCACGGCGGAGAACACCAGCTCACCGATGGCCTTCGGCACCGAGAAGCTGCCGCTGACGGCCGCGGCGACGGCCACGTGGTAGAGCACGATGGCGGTCACGTCGTTGAAGAGCCCCTCGCCCTCCAGGATCGACACCAGGCGGCGCGGCAGTCCGATCGAGCCCGCGACGGCGGTCGCGGCGACGGGGTCGGGCGGGGCGACCAGCGCGCCCAGGGCCACGGCCGCGGCCAGCGAGATCCCCGGGACGATCGCGTGGGCCACGGCCGCGACGGCCGAGGTGGTGACGAAGACCAGCGCGACGGCCAGCAGGAAGATCGGCCGTTTGTTGGCCGCGAACTGCCGCCAGGACGTGCGCTGCGCGGAGGCGTAGAGCAGGGGCGGCAGGACCAGCGGGAGGATGAACTCCGGCGGGATGTCGATGTTCGGGACGAACGGCAGCAGGGCGAGGGCGATCCCGCCCAGCGTCATCAGCACCGGGGAGGGCAGGCCGAGCCGGTCGCCGAGCGGGACCGTGACGAGCGCCCCGAGCAGCAGTACGAACAGCAGGGCCAGCTGGTCCACGAGTGCCCTCCGGGGCGCATGGGGGAACAGTCGTTCACCCCAGCGTGCCATGAAGTGGCTCGTCAGGCGGCCCCGGGGGTGCCGACGGCCGTCGGCACCGCGGAGAACGGAAAGCTCAGAGCGCCTTGCTCATCGCCCGGTGCGGTATCCCGCTGCCCTCGTCGAACTCGGGACCGTACGCCGCGTACCCCAGCCGCTCGTAGAAGCCCAGCGCGTGCGTCTGCGCCTCCAGGTAGACGCGGGTGAGGCCCAGCCGCCGGGCCTCGTCCTCCACGGCCCTGACCAGGGCGACCCCCAGCCCGGTGCCGCGCGCGGCCCGGCCCACGGCCAGCCGGCCGAGGACGGCCGTGAGGTCGTCCTCGACGCCCGCGTGGGCGTACTTCCGCCGCGCGGGCTCGCCGTGCAGGAAGCGGACGGTGCCGACGGGCCCGGACGGGCCGGTGGCCAGCAGGTGGACAGCATGGACGTCGTACGCGTCCAGCTCCTCCGCCTCGGGGATCTTCTGCTCCCCCACGAACACCTCTCGGCGCACCGCGAAGCAGCCCTCCAGCTCCTCCGGCCCGGCGACGACCCGCACCCGGACGGCGGGCACCTCGCTCACGCGCTCTCGGCGCGCACCGTCTCCAGGGCGCGCCGCAGGTCCTCGGGGTACTCGCTGGCGAACTCCACCCAGCGCCCGTCCGCCGGGTGCTCGAAGCCGAGCCGGACGGCGTGCAGCCACTGGCGGGTGAGCTTCAGCCGCTTGGCGAGCGTCGGGTCGGCGCCGTACGTCAGGTCGCCGACGCAGGGGTGGCGGTGCGCGGACATGTGCACGCGGATCTGGTGGGTGCGGCCGGTCTCCAGCTTCACGTCGAGGAGGCTGGCGGCGCGGAACGCCTCGATGAGGTCGTAGTGGGTCACCGAGGGCTTGCCCTCGGCGGTGACGGCCCACTTGTAGTCGTGGTTCGGGTGCCGGCCGATGGGCGCGTCGATGGTGCCGCTCATCGGGTCCGGGTGGCCCTGGACGAGCGTGTGGTAGCGCTTGTCGACCGTGCGCTCGCGGAACTGCTGCTTGAGCAGGGTGTACGCGCGCTCGGACTTGGCGACGACCATCAGCCCGGAGGTGCCGACGTCCAGCCGGTGCACGATGCCCTGGCGCTCGGCCGCGCCCGAGGTGGAGATCCGGTAGCCGGCGGCGGCCAGGCCGCCGATGACGGTGGGGCCGGTCCAGCCGGGGCTGGGGTGCGCGGCGACGCCGACCGGCTTGACGATGACGACGATGTCGTCGTCGTCATGGACGATCTCCATGCCCTCGACGGGCTCCGCGACGATCTGCACCGGCGCCGGGGGCGCGGGCATCTCGACCTCCAGCCAGGCGCCGCCGCTGACGCGGTCGGACTTGCCGGCCTCGGCGCCGTCCAGCTGGACCTTGCCCGCGGCCGCGAGCTCGGCCGCCTTGGTACGGGAGAACCCGAACATACGTGCGATGGCGGCGTCGACGCGCTCGCCCTCCAGGCCGTCGGGTACGGGCAGGGCGCGGATCTCGGGAATCGTGCTCACCCGTCGAGTATGCCGGACGGGTGACCCGCCGCCGTACGACAGCCCTGGCCGGGGCTTCTCGATCCGGGTCAGTCCTGGTGCACGGTGCCGTCCGGATCCAGCCCCCGGAAGGACAGGATCACGATCAGGAACCCGCCGCAGACGATCGCCGAATCGGCGAAGTTGAAGACGGCGAAGTGGGCCGGGGCGATGAAGTCCACCACCCCTCCCTCGAACCCGCCCGGCGAACGGAACAGCCGGTCGGTGAGGTTGCCGAGCGCGCCGCCCAGCAGCAGGCCCAGCGCGATCGCCCAGGGCAGGCTGTAGAGCTTCCGCGCGATCCGGGCGATCACCAGGATCACCGCCGAGGCGATGATCGTGAAGACGATGGTCATCGTCTCGCCCAGGCTGAACGCGGCCCCGCGGTTGCGGATCACATCCAGCTGGAGCCAGCTGCCGAACACCTCGATCGGGTCGTGGTGCTCCAGCTTGGCCACCACCAGCATCTTGCTGCCGAGGTCGAGGAGGTAGGCGCAGGCGGCCACCGAGAACAGCGCCACGAGCCGGCGCCTGCCCCGGACCGCGCCGTCGCCGCCCGTCGTCCCCCCGGTCACGTCGGTGCCCTCCGGCGTACCGGTGGGCCGTCCGGCCTGCTCCGCCTCTGTCACGTGAGTCCTTCGCTTCCGCGCGTCACCCACCACCGGTCATGACAGTGCGGCGCACTGCCGTGTCTGGTGGGCTCCGGGTGCACTGCCCGGTTGAGGACGAGGGTACGGCACACCACCCGCGCCCGGTCAGCGACGTTCCTGGCGCTGCTTGCACTCGACACACAGCGTGGCCCGCGGAAACGCCTGCATCCTGGCCTTGCCGATCGGCCGGCCGCAGCTCTCGCAGAGACCGTACGTGCCCGCGTCCAGACGGACGAGCGCCCGCTCCGTCTGGTCCAGCATCTCCCGGGCGTTGGCGGCGAGGGCGAGCTCGTGCTCACGCGCGATGTTCTTCGTCCCCGTATCGGCCTGATCGTCCCCCGCCCCGTCCCCGGAGTCCCGCATCAGCCCGCTGACCGCCTCCTCCGCCGCCCGGATC
>NZ_JBPQTX010000247.1:0-10735 GCF_051386555.1 Streptomyces sp. URMC 126 | reverse complement strand
CGCCGGCCGTGAGGACGGCCGGGCGGGGTGTGGGAGCCGGAGCGGGACGGTACGAGCGTGGGACGAGGGCCGGAGCGGCAGCCGAGACGATGACGAGACGATGACCGGGCCGACCGGAACCGCCGGGACCGCCCGGAGCGATGGGTCCGCCGGGAGCGACAGGTCTGCCCGGGCCGGCGACAGGTCTGCCCGGACCGCGGAGGCCGCGCGGCCCGCGAGGCGTCGGTATGCCGCCGTACCGGTCGAGGAGTGCGCCGGGCGGGCGGGGCGGCCCGGAGCGGGCGGCGGTTCGCGGACCCTCGCGACGGCGGAGTCGGAAGATGTGCCAGAGTTGCCACGTCCGGACCGTGAGCACGTACCGTACGGCGGAATGCCGGCGCGACGGCCGGAACAGCCGGGACCACCGGGGAAGGGGCAGCTGGGTTGACCACGCACGCACCGCAGGCGGCGCACACGGTGACGTTGCCGGGCTCGCTCGACGAGGCCGTGGCGGCGCTGGCCGCCATGCCCGCCGCCGTGCCCGTCGCGGGCGGCACCGATCTCATGGCAGCGGTCAACTCGGGCCTGCTGCGCCCCGCCGCGCTCGTCGGCCTCGGGCGCATCAGCGAGATCCGCGGCTGGCAGTACCAGGACGGCCACGCCCTGCTGGGCGCCGGACTCACGCACGCCCGCATGGGCCGGCCCGACTTCGCCGCGCTCATCCCCGCGCTCGCCGCCGCCGCCCGTGCCGCCGGGCCCCCGCAGATCCGCAACGCCGGCACCCTCGGCGGCAACATCGCCTCCGCCGCGCCGACCGGTGACGCGCTGCCCGTCCTCGCGGCCCTGGAGGCGTCCCTCGTCATCGCGGGCCCCGGCGGGCGGCGCGAGATCCCGGTCGGCAGGCTGCTCGCCGGGATCGAACTGCTGCACCCGGGCGAGCTCATCGGCTACGTCCGCGTCCCGCTGCTGCACGCCCCGCAGACCTTCCTCAAGGCCACCGGACGCACCGGCCCAGGCCGCGCCACCGCCTCCGTGGCCGTCGTCCTGGACCCGGCCCGGCGGATGGTCCGGTGCGCGGTCGGCGCGGTCGCGCCGATGCCGCTGCGCCCGTACGACGCCGAGCACTGGGTCGCCTCGCTCATCGACTGGGACGGCGAACGGACCCTGGCCCCCGAGGCGCTGACCGCCTTCGGCGACTACGTCGCCGCCGCCTGCATCCCCGACCCGCCGCCCGTCCCGCAGGACGCCGGCGACGGCGCCGGTCACGCCCTTCAGGGGCCGGGAGAAGGTACCCTGCCGCCGGCCGTGCTGCATTTGCGGCGTACCGTGGCGACTCTGGCCCGCCGAGCACTGGGGAGGGCACTCGCGTGAGTGACGATCAGCAGCGACACGCCCGTACGCCCGTCGAGGGCGGCTGGCAGCCCATGCCGCGTGGCGCGGACATCGACGCGGAGGGCACGGCGTTCGTCCAGCTCCCGCCCGAACTGCTGGCGCACCCCGGCACCGACGCGTCCACCGGCTGGGCGCCGCTGGCCGCGCCCGGGACGGGGTACGCGCCGCCGGCGGCGTCCTCCTGGGACGCGGTGCCGCAGTACCCGGCGGGCGGTCAGGGGCATCCCGGCGGGGTGGGGTACCAGCAGGGCGGCGGCCACGGCCATCAGTCGGGTGGGCATCCGGGCGGTCATGCGGGTGGTCATGCGAGTGGTCAGGAGGCGGCCGGGCTGTCCGGCGGGCAGCAGGCGACGGGTGTGCAGCAGCATCCCGGCGCACACCAGTCGGTGCCTCACCAGTCCGTGGCGCCTCATCACCAGCAGCACCAGCAGCAGGCCGGTCCGCAGCAGAACGCGTCGGTGCCGCAGCAGGCCGGCGCGCGCCCCGTGGCCGCGACGCCGCCCGAGCACGACGACTGGCCGGCCGGCCCGTACGTCTCCGGCATGGTCGACGGGCCGGCGGAGTGGCCCGCGGCCGAGGACGCGTACGGTTCCGGCGTGCCCGAAGGCGACGCCCAAGGGGCGTACGGCACCGAGGCGTACGGCGCTGAGGCGTATGGGGCGGACGCGTACGGGGCCGGTGGCACCTACGGCTCCGGTGTGCCCGGGACCGGCGGGCTCGTGGGCTCTCCGGTGTCCGCCAACCCGGATGTTTCCGGCACTTCGGGTGTGCCCGGTGCTCCGGGTGGTTCGGCCGGGACGGGTGCGCCGGGCGCGTCCGGTGGGCCCGACGGCTCCGCCGGAGTGCAGGACACCGCGCAGTGGCCGCTGCCGTACCCGCCCGGCGTGGAGCCGGACACCGCCGCGCAGGGCGACTCCGGCGGTTCCACCGGCCAGTGGTCGGTGCCGGCGGCCGGGGATGACCCGGTCGACGAGTCCGGCGAGTACGCGATGCACAGCACCCCACGCCCGGCCGCGGAGTGGCCCGCGCCCGCGCCTGGTGACACCGCCACCGGGACCTGGCACCAGCCCGACCTCGGGCCGGAGGGATCGGCCGCCCCCCAGGGGGCGACCGGGCAGTGGTCGGTCCCGGCCGCTCCCGCGACGGCGGGCGACACGCCCGACGCGTCGGGGGAGTACCGGGTGAACGTGTACGCGGGTGACGGGTTGACGCCGGGGTCGGCTACGGACGTCACCGGTACGGGCGATCAGACGGCCAGTGGGGCGTGGGAGGTGGTGACCGACGCCTCGGGCGCCCCTGCCACCGCTCCGCACGCCGCGCGGCAGCACGCCGCTCCGCACCCGCGGTCCGAGTCCCAGCCGCACGCCGCGCCTCAGCCGCACGGCGGCCACGGCGTCGGCGAGGAGTCCGCGCGGCAGGATGGCCGGCAGGACGTCCAGCAGGGCGGACACCCGAACGGGCAGCAGGGGCAGGGCGCGTACGACGAGGCGTACGGCGCGTACGGCGAGTACGAGCAGCACGACGCCCCCGGGGCGCATGCCGAACCGGCCATGCCCGCCGAGCAGGCCCGGTTCGCGGAGCCGTCCGCCGCGCACGACGCGTCCGCCGCACACGACGCGTCCGCCGCACACGACGCGTCCGCCGCCTCCGACGTCGTCGGTGCCTCCGAGGCCGTGCCGCACGCCGATTCCCACGCGCCGGCCGCCGCGTCCGTACCGCACGAGCCCGAGCGGCACGCCCCCGTGGACCACGCTCCGCAGGCGGGGCACGAGCCGACGGGCGAGCCGGAGCACGCGCCCGGGCCGGAGTCCGTGTCCGGGCCGGACGCCGCGTCCGGTGCGGAGCCCGCGTACGACGCGCACGCCTCGCACGCTCCCCAAGCCCCGCACGACGCATCGGCCTCGGTGGAGCAGCCCGCGGAGCACCTCCCCGCGGAGCACCTCCCCGAGGAGGGCGCGCCCGCCGGGGCGCACGACCGGACCGTTCCCCCTGGACAGGAGCATTCCGGGCGGCCGGAGCAGGAGGGCGCGTTCGACGACGGGTCCTCCGTCCCGCAGCCGGAAGGCGCCGGCCTCGGAGACCTCGACGGCCCCACCGCCACTGCCGACCCCGCGGAACCCACGGACCTCACGGACCCCCCCGGCCCGTCCGCGCTCGACGAGCCGCAGGCGCCCGCCACCGAGCACCCGTGCGCCTCGTACGTCCTGCGCGTCAACGGCACCGACCGGCCGGTGACCGACGCGTGGATCGGCGAGTCCCTGCTCTACGTCCTGCGCGAGCGCCTCGGCCTGGCCGGCGCCAAGGACGGCTGTTCGCAGGGCGAGTGCGGCGCGTGTTCCGTGCAGGTGGACGGCCGGCTCGTGGCGTCCTGCCTGGTGCCCGCCGCGCTGACGGCCGGTTCCGAGGTCCGTACGGTCGAGGGGCTGGCCCAGGACGGGCAGCCGTCCGACGTCCAGCGCGCGCTCGCCGACTGCGGCGCCGTGCAGTGCGGGTTCTGCGTACCCGGTCTGGCCATGACGGTCCACGACCTCCTGGAGGGCAACCACGCCCCCACGGAGCTGGAGACCCGCCAGGCCATCTGCGGCAACCTCTGCCGCTGCTCGGGCTACCGGGGGGTCCTGGAGGCCGTCCGCCAGGTCGCCGACGAGCGCGCCGAGGCGGCCGCGGCCCTGGAGGAGGACCAGCAGGCGGCCGGGGAACAGGACGCGGCGACGGGACGCATCCCGCACCAGACGGGGCCGCACGACGGCGGCAGTGGAAAGGCGACGGCATGACGGGGATGGGCGGCAACGCCGGAGCGGGCGGCTCGGGAGGGCCGGACGACGTGACGGGTGTGCTCGGCGCCCTGGTCACCTCCTCCGTCACCGCGCCCGCGCCGGCGCCCGACGGGCCCCCGCAGGGCATCGGCGCCTCCGTTCCGGCCGCCGACGCCGCGGCCAAGACGCAGGGCACCTTCCCGTACGCCGCCGACCTGTGGGCGGAGGGTCTGCTGTGGGCGGCCGTGCTGCGGTCGCCGCACCCGCACGCCCGGATCGTCTCCATCGACACCGCCACGGCCGCGGCCATGCCGGGCGTGCACGCGGTCGTCACCCACGCCGACGTGCCGGGGGACGCCGCGCACGGGCGGCGGGTCGCGGACCGTCCGGTGTTCGCGTCCGACGTGGTGCGGCACCACGGCGAGCCGATCGCCGCCGTCGCCGCCGACCACCCGGACACCGCCCGGCTCGCCGCCGCCGCCATCGCCGTCGAGTACGAGGTGCTGGAGCCGGTCACCGACCCCGAACTGGCCTTCTCCGCCGAGCCGCTGCACCCCGACGGCAACCTCATCCGCCACATCCCGCTGCGCTTCGGCGACCCCGAGGTCACCGGCGAGGTGGTGGTCGAGGGGCTGTACCGGATCGGCCGGCAGGACCCGGCGCCCATCGGCGCGGAGGCCGGCCTCGCCGTGCCCCGGCCCGACGGCGGCGTCGAGATCTACTGTGCGTCCACCGACCCGCACGCCGACCGCGATCTGGCCGCCGCCTGCTTCGCGCTCGAACCGGAACGCGTCAAGATCGTCGTCACCGGTGTGCCCGGCGCGATGGGCGACCGCGAGGACTCCGGCGTCCAGTTGCCGCTCGGCCTGCTCGCGCTGCGCACCGGCCATCCGGTCAAGCTCGCGGCCACCCGCGAGGAGTCGTTCCTCAGCCACGCCCACCGCCACCCGACGCTGCTGCGCTACCGCCACCACGCGGACGCGGAGGGCAAGCTGGTCAAGGTCGAGGCGCAGATCCTGATGGACGCCGGCGCGTACGCCGACTCCTCGTCGGACGCGCTCGCCGCAGCCGTGGCCTTCGCCTGCGGCCCGTACGTCGTCCCGCACGCCTTCGTCGAGGGCTGGGCCGTGCGCACCAACAACCCGCCCTCCGGCCATGTCCGCGGCGAGGGCGCCATGCAGGTGTGCGCCGCTTACGAAGGCCAGATGGACAAGCTCGCGGCGCGGCTCGGCATCGACCCCGCCGAACTGCGCATGCGCAACATCATGGCCACGGGTGACATCCTCCCCACCGGCCAGACGGTCACCTGCCCGGCCCCGGTCGCCGAACTCCTCGCCGCCGTCCGGGACTTCCCCCTCCCCGCGCTGCCCGTGGACGACCCGGAGGAGGACTGGCTACTCCCCGGCGGCCTGGAAGGCGCCGGCGAACCGGGCGCCGTCCGGCGCGGCGTCGGCTACGGCGTCGGCATGGTCCACATGCTCGGCGCGGAGGGCGCGGACGAGGTGTCCACGGCGACGGTGAAGGTCAGCGGCTCCGTCGCGACCGTCATCTGCGCCGCCGTCGAGACCGGCCAGGGCTTCTCCACGCTGGCCCGGCAGATCGTCCAGGAGGTCCTGGGCATCACCGACGTGTACGTGGCCCCCGTCGACACCGACCAGCCCCCCTGCGGCCCGGCCGCCCACGGCCGCCACACCTGGGTCTCGGGCGGCGCGGTCGAGCGCGCCGCGCGCATGGTCCGCACCCAGCTCCTCCAGCCGCTGGCGGCCCAGTTCGGCATGTCCACGGAGCTGCTGACGATCGCCGACGGCAAGATCACGTCATACGACGGCGTCCTCAGCACCACCGTCGCCGAGGCCCTGGACGGCAAGGAACTCTGGGCCACCGCCCAGTGCCGCCCCCACCCCACCGAGCCGCTGGACGAGACCGGCCAGGGCGACGCCTTCGTCGGCATCGCCTTCTGCGCGGTACGGGCCGTGGTGGACGTCGACGTCGAACTCGGCTCTGTCCGCGTCGTCGAGATGGCCGTCGCCCAGGACGTCGGCCGCGTCCTCAACCCCGCCCAGGCGCACGCCCGTATCGAGGCCGGCGTCACCCAGGGCCTCGGCGCGGCCCTCACCGAGAACCTCCGCACCTCGGCCGGCCAGGTCCGCCGCCCGGACTTCAGCGGCTACGCCCTGCCGACGTCGCTGGACGCGCCGGACATCCGGATCGTCAAGCTCGTCGAGGAGCGCGACGTCGTCGCCCCGTTCGGCGCCAAGGCCATCAGCGCGGTCCCGGTCGTCACCTCCCCGGCCGCCATCGCCTCCGCCGTCCGCGCGGCGACGGGCCGCCCGGTCAACCGCCTCCCGATCCGCCCCCAGGCGGCGGTGGCGGTAGCGCAGGGAAGCTGACCGCCGGGGGCGGATGGAAGGAAGCCCGCCGTCGCGTTCGGGCTTCCTTGCCCCCGCAACGAGCTCGTCATCGGCGGCGGCCGGCGGCCTCGGCCGGAGACGGCCGTGAAACGGCGTGGACGAGCGCGTTTCGGGCTGCCGATGGCGGGGGGCGGTGTCAGCGCTGCTTCTTGCGGGCCTTCCTTGCGAGGTGTTCGCGCCCCGATTTCTCTATTTCGTACATCTGCCGCAAGACCGGGGACGGCTGCGGGATCCTCACGCCCCTTTCCTCGGCGTCCACCAGGCGCCGCACATAATCGCGAGCGTCGCCGTACAACGGCCGCAGACGGAAGGCGCGCCGGATGGCGAGACCCCACAGCCAGATCACGACAGGAACGAGCGGGAGGGTCGCGTAACCTTCCGGGAAGTCGCTGCCGAAGCCGACCAAGGCGGCCACGATGGGAAAAATGGCCAGGGTGCAGCCTGCTTCGTCATACCAGCCACCCTTGCCGGCGATCCGCTCGTAGGCGACGACGTTCTTTGACTTGCGCGGTGCTTGGGCGTCGAACTCCTCTGACATGGAGACCTCTCAAGCCTTCCTGATCGACCGGTGGTGCTCCGCAGGCGCCCCGATCGGTCTCCTGCATGGGCCGAGTAGCGATTACGTCGGGTGCCGAGCCACGCCCATGAGGGTGACTGTGCGTCACTCGCTCGGCACCGACGCAAGATCTTGGCAGAGACTGTCGCGGACGTCACCCCCCGGGGCAGCTTGTGTGCCCGTGGCCCGGCGGCTCGCAGGTTTGACGGCGTGTGTCCCACGGAGTCCAGCGAATACGGCTGGTGCACGTGTGCCTACCCTGTCGGTACTCTGGCATCGCTCGATGTAGGGCTCACGGGGTTGGACGAGGGGCTGGGGGACGACGTGGCCGGTCTGCCGACGGTCGCCAAGATGAAAGTCGAGCTGGATACGCTCAAGACCTTCAAGGGGCGGGTGGACGAAGCACTGATCAAACTGGGCGACTCGGAGGCGGCGCCGCCGCGCATGGCCTCCGCGACGCTGAATCGCGACCATCTGGGGCGGAACTTCAAGGCGGTCGACGCGTTGTACGGCGCCTACCAGGACGTGCACGCGGACCTGACGACGCTGTCGCAGCTTCTGTCCGATCAGATCGAGGCGCTGAGCGTCGCGGTCGACGGCATGCACAACGACTACCAGGAGACGGACAAGCACCACCAAGCCCGCATCCTGGCCGTGCAGCAGGAACTGATGAAGCATTACGACCCCCGGCAGGATCCGCACGCATCGGTGGACATGAGGAAGCCGTCCGTCGGCGGCGGCACTGATGGCGAAGGCGGTATGTGACATGGCGGACCAGGACCGGGGCAAGGACCCCCGCAAGCCGTTCGAGCGCGCGCCGGTGCCCGATTTCATCAACATGTCCCACGAAGAGCTGTGGGCGATGATCGAGCACGCTGATGCGGGCAAGATCGACCAGGTCGTCAAGAAACTGCACGAGGCCGCGAACACGATCCGGGACATCGGCAACGACCTCAAGGAACACGCGGGCAAGGTCGACCTGCACAGCGAGGGCGGCACGGCTTTCCACACTTGGAGCGCCGACATGGGCAACGCGACGCTCCGCCTGTCCGCCTACAGCGAGAAGGCCGGCGACTGGCTGGCGCACGCCGCCAACACGCTCCGGGCCGTCAAGACCGAGATGCCGCCGGTGCCGACGGCGGAAAAGGCGACGCTCGCGCAGTTCGACAAGCTGTACCCGGGATTTCGCGGTAATCCGATCCTGTTCAACAAGGACACCGTCGCCGCGTTCCACAAGGGCGGACCGAGCACTTTCCAGGTGACCGCCGCGGAGAAGAAGATCGCCGACGCGCACAAAGAGGCGGCCGCCGCGCTGCGCAAGCTGGCGAATCAGTACAACGATTCGGGGGAGGAGATCTCCCGGGCGACTCGGCCGAACTTCCCGCCGATGCCGGGGACGATGCTGCCGAAGGAGTCCGTCGACGACTTCGACCACATTTCGCTCGGAGGCGGTGGCGGGGCGCGGGCTGCCGGGGCGGGTGGCGGTTCCACCCCGATCGCGAGCGGCGCGGACGGCGGAAGCGGCGGGGGAGTCGCGGTACCGGGTGGCGGCCCCTCCGGAGGGGTGCCGAGTGGCTCGTCCGGGGGGCCGTCCGGTGGGACGACGACCGTTCCCCCCGCCGACCGCCCGGACACCTCGACGCGTGTGGACGGCGGAGTGCCCGCTCCGACGCCTTCCGTCCCGACGGTGCCCAATGGCGGGCAGCCGGCCCCCCACGTGCCCGGCACGCCGTCACCGACCGGGCCGACCGTGCCCCCGCACGTTCCGCCGGGGCCGGTTCCCGGCATGCCGCCCTTCCCGCCGACGCGGCACGGTTCCGTACCACCGGTACCGAAGCAGGGCGGCGGCCGGGGCGCCGACGGCCCGCGCGGGAAGTCGGTACCGCCGGTGGCCGAGCTGGGGCGGGTGCCCGGCCGGGGAGGCGTGTTCACGCCCCGGAACCCTGTCTTGCCCGGCCTGCCGGGCGTCTCCGGGGTTCCCCCGGTGCGTTCGGGACCGCCGGCGGACGGTGTCGTGGGCGGCCGGCCCGCTCCCCGTACCCCCGGTCCGGGACTGCCGACGGGCCCGAGGGGCACGGTCGTCGGCTCCGAACCGATGACCGGTCCGACGGGGCAGGGGCGGCCGGGCGCGGGGTACGCCCCGGGGTTCGGTGGTGTGCCCGGCGGTGGCGGTGGCGGTGGCAGTGCCGCACGCACCGGCGGGCGTCGCCTGGCCTCCGAGGACGGGGGAATGGCGGGCGGCCGTGCGGCGCGGGGTGCCGTTTCGGAGGGACGCCCGTTCACTCAGGGCGGTTCGGGGCTGGTGCGCGGCTCCGGGGAGGCGCGGCAGAGCCGGAACGGTGCTGCCGAGGGGAATCGCCGGCCCGACTACCTCACGGAGGAAGAGGAGACGTGGGGACAGGGGGAACCCGGGAACGTTCCCCCCGTAGTCGATTGAGTTCCTTGAGGAAGAGGGCAGTTGTGCGCAGAGACGGAAGCGTCCGGAGCCGTTTCCGGCGGGCGGCCGTACTGGGGGCCGCCACGGCTCTCTTCCTCGTAGGGACCGGCCCGGCCCGTGCGGAGACCGTGCGGAGCCTCCAGTGGTATCTGGACGGCATGCGGGCCGAGGAGATGTGGAAGGTCAGCACCGGCGAGGGAATGACGGTGGCCGTGATCGACACGGGCGTCGACGACACGCTGCCGGACCTGCGGGGGCAGGTTCTGCCCGGCAAGGATTTCCTGCCGTCCGGGGGTGGCGCCCACAAGGACACCAAGGGTCACGGCACGGCCATGGGCGTGATCATCGCCGGCACCGGCAAGGGGCCTGATGGTACGGGGACCAGGGGGCTTGCCCCGGGGGCCAAGATCCTCCCGCTTCGCGTGCTGAGCGACACCGACGGGTGGCTTCACGAGGACGAGGCCGTCGCCAAGGCGATCCGCTACGCGGCGGACTCACCGGCGCGGATCATCAATATGTCGTTCGCATCGCCAGGGAAGAGCGATGGGATGGACGAAGCGATCCGGTACGCGGTGTCCAAGGGGAAGTTGTTGTTCGCAGGGGCTGGGAACTCCGCCCAGAAGGGCAACCCGGTCCTGTACCCGGCGGCGTCGCCCGGCGTGGTGGCCGTCGGGGCTATCGACAAGGACGCGCGTGTGACGGACGAGTCGTCCCGGGGGCCGCACGTGGCGCTGGCGGCCCCAGGAGACGACATGGTCCACAGCTGCCCGGGTGGCACGGGGGTCTGCCGGAGCCATGGCACCAGTGACGCCAGCGCCCTCGCCTCCGCCTCCGCCGCGCTCCTCTGGTCCGTCCATCCCGACTGGACGGCCAACCAGGTTCTCCGCGTTCTCATCAATACGGCCGGAGGGGCGAAGAGTGGTGCCAAGCGCACCGATTCGATCGGCTACGGCGTGGTGAGGCCGCGGATCGCGCTCAAGGAGCCGGGTGATCCGGGGCCCGCGGACGTCAACCCCCTGACCGGTGCGGCCGGTTCGGGCACGGTCTCCCGGCCGGTGCCGCGTCGCTCCGAGGGCGGGGCGGGCGAGGGGCCCACGGCGAAGGCGGCCGAGGCCGCCGAGGCGTCCGGCGGCGGTGGTGGCGGGGGTACCGACACCACGACCTGGGTGCTGGTGGCGGCCGGCGGCGGGGTGGTCGTCGGGGC
>NZ_JBPQTX010000246.1:0-10748 GCF_051386555.1 Streptomyces sp. URMC 126 | reverse complement strand
GCCGCCCCCAGAAACGTCCGCCGCGTCCGTCTCCCCGCCCCGACCTCGGTGTTCCCCGCGTTTCCCGTGTACCCCTCCGAATTCCCCATGCCCTCGTCAACGACCGGACGGCGGCCGGGACATGGCCTGCCGGGGGTGAACGGGACCCGAACGGCGACAACGCGGGGGAGGGCCCCGCCTTGGATGGGTGTGGAGGGCGTCCGCCCGCGGCCCGCGCCGACGGGAGGCCGGGAACGGGACCGAAGCCGTGGAATTCCCGGTACCGGAGTTCCCGGTATCCGGTACGAGGAACACGCGTTCAGTTCCCCAACGCGGCACGGACCGGCGAGCCCCCGTCCCCTGTGCCCCGGTGGCGGATGTCTTCGCTCTGGCCCACGCGTCAGGCTCAGGCGGGCGTGCCCCCGGTGGTCGTCGTCAGGGTGGAGAGCCATGCCCTGATGGCCTCGGCCGTCGTGCCCGCGTGCTCTTCCGTCACGCTCCAGTGGTCGCCGGGGACGTCCACGGCGGTGTGGGCCACCGGCCAGGACGCCCGGGGCGCCCCGGGCGGCGCCCCGGAGCCGCCGGGGATCGCCGGGAGCGGGTCGGTGGCACGGAGCAGCAGGGTGGGGACGTCCGTCGGTTCCGGCCGCCGGCCGCGGGCGAGGCGGGTGTAGGCGCCCAGGGCGGCCACGGACAGGTCGTCCACGGCGGTGTCGAACCGCTCGCCCAGCCGCAGGGGGAGCCGGGCCGGCAGGGCGAGCAGCCACGGTTCGCCCTCCAGGTCGGGGGTGACGTCGTAGGTGTCGACGAGGACGAGCCCGGCCGGCGGTGCGCCCGCCGCCGCGAGCCGCGCGGCCACCGCGTGCGCCGGACAGCCGCCCATCGAGGAGCCGAGGAGGACGGCGGGCCGGCCGCCGACGCGTTCGCGCACGGTGGCGGTGTGCAGCTCCACGAGGGTCTCCCAGTCCCGGGGCACGGCGTCCCCCTGGTCGACGCCCGGGTGCCGGAGTTCGAGGACGTCCCGTTCGCCGTCGAAGGCGGAGGCCAGTGCGGCGTGCCAGGGTCGGCCGACGGTGGGGGTGAAGCCGGGGAAGCACACGAGCGCCGGGCCCCTGGTGCCGGCGGCCAGCCGGAGGGGCGCGAGGGCGTGCCGGGCGCTGTCGGCGCGGCCGAAGACGGGCAGCGCGAGCGAGGCGGTCACCAGCAGGTGCATCGCCGACACCACGTCACCCGTCTCGCACACCCGCCGGTAGAGGGAGGCCAGATGCTGCGCCGGCCGCGCCGGAGGCCGGGCGGGCGGCTCGCCGAGGGGGAGTCCGCCCGTCCGCCCGTCGAGGTGTGCGGCCAGCTCGGCGGCGGTGGGACGGTCGAACACGACGGTCGCGGGCAGCCGTACGCCGATGAGGGCGCCGAGGCGGTTGCGCAGCAGCACCCCCGTCAGGGAGTCGAAGCCCAGCTCGGCGAAGGGACGGTCGAGCGGCACGGCGGACGCGTCGGCGTGGCCGAGCACGGCGGCGGCCTCCGCGCGGACGAGGCCGAGCAGGGCCGGGGCCCGCTCGGCCGCTGGCAGCGCGGCGAACCGCTCCCGCCAGGCCCCGTCGGCGGCCTCCGGGCCGTCCTCCCCGCCGGCGGTGGGACGGGCCGTGGGCAGCAGCCCGCGCAGCAGCGGCGGCACCGGCCGGGCCGGGCGACCCGGGCGGGGGGAACGGTCCGGCAGCAGCGGGGCCAGTACCGCCTCGGGGCTGCCCAGCGCGGCGTCGAACAGCGCCAGCCCCCGCGCGGGGGAGACGGCGCGCAGCACGCCGTCCTCGGCCCGGTCGGCGCGGGCCGCCATCCCCGCCCCGCCCGCCCACGGGCCCCAGGCCAGGGAGAGGGCGGGCAGCCCGCGCGCGGCGCGGTGGCGCGCGAGCGCGTCCAGGAAGGCGTTCGCGGCGGCGTAATTGGCCTGGCCGGCGTTCCCCAGCAGCCCGGCCGCCGAGGAGAAGAGGACGAAGTGCGACAGCGGCAGACGCTCCGTCAGCTCGTGGAGGTGCCAGGCGGCGTCCGCCTTCGGCCGCAGCACCGCGGCCAGCCGCTCCGGTGTCAGGGACTCCAGCACGCCGTCGTCCAGCACCCCGGCGGCGTGCACCACGGCCTTCAGCCCGGGCGCGTACTCCCGTACGACGGCCGCCAGTCGCGCGCGGTCGGCGACGTCGCACGCCACGAGGTGCACGCGGGCGCCGGACTCCCGGAGCTCGTCCCGCAGCCGCCGCCCGGCCGGCGAACCGGGGCCCCGGCGGCCGACGAGGACGAGCCGGCGCACGCCGTGCCGGACGGCCAGGTGCCGGGCCAGCAGACCGCCCAGCGCGCCCGTGCCGCCCGTCACCAGGACCGTGCCCTCCAGCCGGACACCCTCCTGGGGGCTGTCGGCCGGGGCGAGGCGGGGGACGCGGACGGCCCCCTCGGCGAGCGACAGTTCGGGCTCGCCCGTGGCGACGGCGGCGGGCAGCAGACGCAGCGACTCGGGCCGTCCGTCGGTGTCGACGAGCGTCAGCCGCCCGGGGTGTTCCGCCCGCGCCGACCGCAGCAGCCCCCACAGCGCGGCGGCCGGCAGGTCGGGCACGGCGGCCGTGGCGCCGTGGGTCACCACGACGAGCCGCGCCCCCGAGGCGTCCGGGACCGTCAGACGGTCCCGCAGCACGGCCGACGCCCGCGCGGTCAGCTCCCGGGCGGCCGCGGCCGGGCCGGCGGGAGAGGCGGGGGCCGGGGAGGCCAGGGAGACGACCACCACGCCGTCGGCGCCGCTCGACGACCCGGGGAACAGCGCGCGCAGGCCGAGGTCGTCGGGTCCGGCCACGGACAGGGGCGGTCCGCCGCCCTCGGCCGGGACGCCGGTCCACCGCGGGACGTACAGGTCCCGGGCCGCTTCCGCCGCCGTGGCACCGGCCGATTCCGGGACCGGCCGGGTGGTCAGCGACGCCAACCGGCCCACCGGTCGGCCCTGGGGGTCGGCGAGGTCGACGGTGACCGTGTCCGGGCCCGTGGGGCGGATCCGGACGCGCAGCGCCGTGGCGCCGGCGGCGTACAGGCGCAGACCGCGCCAGGCGAAGGGCATCCGCGCGCGGCCGGTGTCCCGTCCGGCCAGGGACGCGGCGTGCAACGCGGCGTCGAGCAGAGCGGGATGGAGGCCGTACCGGCCGGCGTCGCCGCCCGTCGCGGCGGGCAGCCGCACCTCGGCGTGCACCTCCCCGTCCGGCCCCCGCCAGGCGGCCGTGACACCCCGGAAGGCCGGGCCGTACGCCCGCCCGGCGGCGGCCGTCGCTTCGTAGGCGCCGGTGAGGTCCACCGGTACGGCACCCGGCGGCGGCCACGCGGCGTGGCCGCCGGAGTCCCGGTTCGCCGGCCGCCCGGCGGCCGGGCCCAGCCGTCCGGTCCCGTGGTGCGTCCAGGCGCCGAACGGGCCCGCTCCGCGCGGGCGGGAACGGACGTCCACGGCGCGGCACCCCGTGCCGTCCGGCGCCTCGACGGCCACCTGTACCTGGACCGCGTCACCGGACTCGGGCAGCGGCAGCGGCGCCAGGAGCGCGAACTCCTCGACCACCTCCAGCCCGCAGGCGTCGCCCGCGTGGACCAGCATCTCGGCGAACACGGCGGCGGGCACGAGAACGCGCCCGCCCACGACGTGGTCGCGCAGCCACGGCGGGGCGGCGGCCGAGAAGTCCCCGGTGCACAGCAGGCGGTCCGTGCCGGGCACGGTCGTCACCGCCGTCAGCAAGGGGTGCCCGGTACCGGCCGGGGCGGGCGGACCGGCGTCCGCCAGCCAGTAGCGCCGCCGCCGGAAGGGGTAGGTCGGCAGGTCGACGCGGCGGGCGCCGCTGCCCTCGAACACCCGCCGCCAGTCCACCGGCAGGCCGTGCGTATACAGACGGCCGAGCGCGGCCAGGACGGTCTCCGCCTCCGGCGCGCCCGCCCGCGCCGTGGCCGTACACACCGGCCCGCCCTCCCCGGCCAGGACGGCGGACGTGAGCTGCGCGTCCGGTCCGACCTCCACGCAGACGGTCACCCCCTCGTCGCGCACCAGGGACCGCACGGCGTCGCCGAACCGTACGGTGGCACGGGCGTGCCGTACCCAGTACGCCGCCGAGCACAGCTCGCCGTCGGCCGCCCGGCGGCCCGTCACCGTCGACACCAACGGGATCCGCGGCCCGTGGTAGGTCAGGCCCTCCGTGACGCGCCCGAACTCGGCCGACACCGGTTCCACCAGCGGCGAGTGGAAGGCGTGACCGGCCCGCAGCCGGGTCGCGCGGCGCCCCCGGCCGGTGAACCGCGCGGCGACGGCCCGGACGGCGTCCTCCTCACCGGACACGACGACCGACCGGGGACCGTTCACCGCCGCGACCGCCACCCGCCGTGCCGCGTCCGGCAGCCGCGCCAGCTCCTCCTCGGCCTCCTCCTCCGTGGCCTCCAGGGCGACCATGGCGCCCCGGCCGGGCAGCTCCCGCATCAGCCGCCCGCGCGCCGCGACCAACTCCACCGCCTCCGCCTCCGACAGGACGCCCGCCACATGGGCCGCCGCGAGCTCGCCCACGGAGTGCCCGGCCACGGCGTCCGGCCGCACCCCCCAGGACTCCAGCGTCCGGAACAGCGCCACCCCGTGGACGAACAGCCCCGCCTGCGCGAAATCCGTCCGGTCCAGCAGGGCGGCGTCGGCCGAGGACGGGTCCGCCCACAGCACGGTCCGCAGCGGCCGGCCCAGAGCCCCCGTGGCGTCGAAACGCGCGCACAGGGCGTCGAACTCGGCGGCGAAGCGGGGGAAGGCGGCGTACGACTCCCGTCCCATACCCGGCCGCTGTGCGCCCTGCCCCGAGAACAGCACCGCCGACCGCGCGGCCGGCGCGCCCGTCCCCGGCCCGGTGACCCCGGGGTGGCGACCGCCCGCCGCCAGCGCGTCCAGGGCCTCCAGCAGGGCCGCGCGGTCCCCCGCCGCCACCGTCGCCCGGTGGGGGAGCGCCGCCCGGGTCGTGGCGAGGGAGAACGCGGTGTCCAGCGGGGCGAGCCGGGGGCGCTCCCGCAGCAGCGACGCCACCCGGCCGGCCTGCGCCCGCAGGGCCGCCGGATCCGCGCCCGACAGCGGCAGGGGCGGAATCGCCGTCCAGGAGGCGGGCCTTGGGGCGGTACGGTCCGCGGTTTCCGCGGCCGTGGGGCCGGCGGGTTCGTCGGGGGCCTCGCCCGGTGCCTCCTCCGGGGTCCCTTCGACCGCTTTCCCGAGCGCCTCCTCGGCCGGCTCCTCCAGGACGACGTGGGCGTTGGTGCCGCCGACGCCGAACGCGGACACCCCGGCCCGGCGCGGGACACCGGGCCCGGCGGAACGCCACTCCCGAGACTCCGTCAGGACCCGTACGCCACCCGACGACCAGTCCACGTGCGGTGACGGCTCCGCGCAGTGCAGCACGCGCGGCAGCCGTCCGTGGCGCATGGCGAGGACCGTCTTGATGACACCCGCGACACCCGCCGCCGCCTGCGTGTGCCCGATGTTGGACTTGAGGGCCCCGAGCCACAGCGTCCGGCCACCGCCCCGCTCCTCCCGCCCGTACGCCGCCCGCAGCGCCCGGGCCTCCACCGGGTCGCCGAGCGCGGTGCCGGTGCCGTGCGTCTCCACCATGTCGACGTCCGCCGGGGACAGGCCGGCGTCGGCCAGGGCCCGCCGGATCACCTCCTGCTGGGCCGGGCCGCTCGGCGCGGTCAGGCCGTTGGACGCGCCGTCGGAACCGACGGCCGACCCGCGGAGCACGGCCAGTACCGGATGGCCGTTCCGTCGGGCGTCGGACAGCCGCTCCAGCAGGACCACACCGGCACCCTCTCCCCAGGCGGTGCCGTCGGCAGCGGCCGAGAACGGTTTGCACCGGCCGTCCGGCGCCAGCCCGCGCAACCTGCTGAACGCGACGAACGGCGCCGGAGTGGCCATCACCGTGACGCCCCCGGCCACGGCCAGCGAACACGCGCCGGACCGCAGTGCCCGGACCGCCGCGTCCATCGCCACCAGCGACGACGAACAGGCGGTGTCCACGGTCACGGCGGGCCCGCGCAGGTCGAGGGCGTAGGAGACGCGGCCACTGGCCACGCTGCCCGCCGAGCCCAGCGCGAGGTGCGCCTCCAGCTCGTGCGGGCCGCGGTGCAGGAAACGCCCGGCGTAGTCGTCGTGCATCACGCCGACGAAGACGCCGGTGTCACTGCCGCGCAGGCTCGTCGGGTCGAGACCGGCCCGCTCCAGGACCTCCCAGGTGATCTCCAGCAGGATCCGCTGCTGCGGATCGGTGGCGAGGGCCTCGCGCGGTGACATGCCGAAGAAGGCCGCGTCGAAGCCGGCCGCGTCGCGCAGGAAGCCGCCGCGGCGGGTGACGGACGTGCCGAGCCGGTCGGGATCGGGGGCTTCGCAACCAGGGGTTTCGGGATCGGGGGCTTCGGGACCGGTGCGGGGGCCGGTGCCGAAGACACCGGCGAGGTCCCAGCCGCGGTCGGCCGGGACGTCCGAGGTGGCGTCGACCCCGTTCGCCACCAGCTCCCACAACTCCTCGGGAGAGGTCACACCGCCCGGGTACCGGCAGGCCATCGCGACCACCGCGACCGGCTCCGCCGAGGACACCTCCGCCGCGCCCCCGCCCGGACGGGCGCGGCGGGCCTCGGTACCGAGCAGGGCCGTCCGCAGGAAGCCGGCGACGGCGGCGGGCGTCGGGTGGTCGTACACCAGGGTGGCGGGCAGCTCCAGCCCGGTGGCCGCGCCGAGCCGGTCCCGCAGCAGCACCCCGCCGAGGGACGTGACGCCGAACGCCGTGAACGGCAGGCCGGGTTCCACGTCCCCCTCCGGTACGCCGCTCGCTTGCGCCACCGCGGAGCGGACCAGGTCCAGCAGGGCCTCGTACCGCCCGGACGGGGGCAGCGCCGCCAGCCGCTGGCGCAAGGCGGCCGCCGCGGCCCCGCCCTCCGGACTCCGCCCGGCCAGTCGCCGGGCCAGCGCGGGGCGATCGGTCTTGCCGTTGCGGGTACGGGGCAGCGCGTCGGTCTCGTACACCTCGTCCGGCACCTTGAAGCCCGACAGTCGCTCCCGGCACAGGGCTCGTAGGCGGTCGGGGTCGACACCGCCCGGCGGATCCGCGACGACGAACGCCACCGGCACCTCGCCCAGCACGTCGTGCGGCCTGCCGACGACGGCCGCGTCCACGACGCCGGGGCAGGCCAGCAGCGCGTGCTCCACCTCGACCGGGTTGACGTTCTCCCCGCCCCGGACGATCAGTTCCCTGACCCGGCCGGTGACGCGCAGACCGCCGTCCTCGGCGCGGCGCCCGAGGTCCCCGGTGCGGTACCAGCCGCCCACGACCGCGCGTGCGGTGTCGGCCGGGCGACGGTGGTACCGGAGCATCAGGTTCGGGCCGCGGACCAGGATCTCGCCCTCGGCTCCGTCGGCGGCGTCCGCGCCGGTGGCCGGATCGGCCACCCGCACATCGACGCCGGGAACCGGTACGCCGAGCGGCCCCTGACCGCCGGAGCCGTCGAGCCGGTCGACCGCGATCTTCCCGCAGGTCTCGGTACTGCCGTAGCCGTCGAGCAGCGGAACACCCAGCAGATCCCGGACGTCCGCCCGGAGTTCCGGCGGACACGGCGCGCCGGCGGTGACGCACAGGCGCAGTCCGGCCCGCGGCCGGGGCGCCGCGCGGAGCGCGCTCGCCAGCAGGCGGTACGTGGCGGGCACACCGGCCAGCACGGTGAACGTACGGTCGGCGAGGGCCCGCTCGACGCTCGCCCCCCGCTCCAGGAGGTACGCGCTCGAGCCCACGGACACCACGCCGAGCAGGCACAACGAGTGGGCGTAGGCGTGGGACAGCGGCAGCGGCCACAGCAGCCGGTCCCGCTCCGACAGGCCCCACCACGGGACGTAGGCCGCCGCGACGGACCACAACGCGGCACGCTGGCAGGAGACCACGCCCTTGCCCGGGCCCGTGGTGCCCGAGGTGTAGAGGATCCAGGCGGGCTCGTCCAGGCCGAGGTCGTCCCGGGGCGGGCACCCGGGCTCCGTCCCGGCGAGTGCTTCGAAGGCGCGGGCCGTGACGCCGGACGCCCCGTCCCGCCGGCCGCCCCCGCCGCCGGGCTCCGGGCCCACGACGAACACCCGGGACCGCAACCGGGGCCGGGTGGCCGCCAGCCGCCCGATCCTCGGCAGCAGCGGTGCCTCCGTGATCACCGCGACGGCCCCGCTGTCGTCGAGGACGGACGCGAGTTCGGCCTCCGCGGCCCCGGCGTCGAACGGCACACCCACCGCTCCCGCCCGCAGGACGGCGAAGAACCCCTCGGCCGTCTCGACGCGGTTGCCCGACACGAGCACCACACGGTCACCCCGCCGTACCCCCGACGCGACGAGGTGCCCCGCGAGCCGGCGCGTCCGCTCCTCCAGCTCCCGGTAGGTGACCCTCCGCCGAACGTCCTGAAAGGCGGTCCTGTCACCCGCACGCGCCGCCCGCGTCCGGAGCACGTCCGGCAGCGCACGGATCATGTCGTGGCGGATCTCCGTCATCCCCACCCCTCCCGCCCCGGACGGACGAGCCGGTTCGGCGAACTCCCCGTCGGGCGCGGGACGTCGGCGTGACGGCGCCCCGGCGCCGGGCCCCCGCCCGCCGGCCCGGGCTACAGGCTACAGACGATCCCCGGGCGGAGGACCTCCCGGTACGAGACGCCCGCGCCCGGTGGATACGGGCGTCCCGCACCGGACCACAACCGGGGAAAGCCGGCCGGGCGGCGTGGCCCCCGCCCGGAAGGCACCTTTTCTGATCAGGCGTCAGTTCATCAGCAGCACGCGAGTGTTGGGAACCAGTTTCCGGTTCACGCTGGTGCTCTGAACGAAGATCGTGAACTCGTCGTTGTGGTCCGGCCGGACGCGGACCTCCACGTCCGGCAGCCCGAGCAGAGCACGGGCCTCCGGCCCGGTGTACACCCGGTCCGTCTTCTTCTCCAGCACCGCGATCCGCTTCCGCGCCTGGACCTTCTCCGACTTGCTCAACTGGTAATAGGCGCAACCCGTCCGGAACGCGTGCCCGCATTCCGTGACCCATTCCCGGATTCCCGCCTCGCGGGTCACCGGAATCAATTGGTACTCCGCCGGATCCACCGGAGTGAGACCGGCCGCCTCGATGGTGTCCTTGTTGACCGTGTCCGCCCCCGTGGAGAACACCGCCCGCGAACCCCGGATTCCCTTCGAACGGCCCACCATGAATTTCTCGGTGGCCTCCCGGATGACCTGCCCGGCCTCCTCCAGCCCCCGAGTGCTCGTGGCGTCCCAGACGGCGATGTTGTCCTTGGGGAACCCGCACCGCATCGCCTCACGCTTGCCCATCTGGTCGGGCACCAGCACGGCCAGCGTCCAGTTGTCCTCCTGCGTCTCGATCAGCTCGGCCACGGCCCGCCCCAGCTCACGCGGGTCCGTGAGCGTGGAGTCCGGACAGTGGTGGCTCGCGTTCTCCTGGCCGTCGGTCAGCACGAACGTCAGGAAACTGTGGTCGCCGTACAACTGCGCCGTCTGCGCCAGCTCCCGCTGCGACTTCAGCGTCGCCGCCAGCAGCGCCGTCATTCCCCCGACCCGGTACAAGTGCTCCAACGACGGCATCCGCAGCACGTCCTTGTCGTAGATGACGCATTCGACCCGGTCCGCGAAGACGTACACCGTCACACGGGTCTCCTGGTCCAATTCCTGGGACCGCCGCGCCAGATAGGCGATCTGCTGGTCGGCGACCTCGACGACCTTCCGGCTCAGGTGCGACATCGACGAGCTGGCGTCCAGCACAAGAGCGACGTGGTTGATGTAATTCTGGTTTCCGGACACGGCCGTTCCCCCTCTTTCCGACTCGGTGCTCCCACCTTCTCACCCACCACTGACAATCGGCCCCGGCCGCCGGGCGCAGCCCCCGTGCCCCCGGTGCTTCCCCTGGTCTTCGTCCTGTCCCGCCGCCTCGCGTCACCCGGCCGTGCACCGCTCCTCGGCCGCGGGCCGGCCCGCGCGGTGCAGCCGGACCCGTACGTCCCGGGTCCGCCGCCCCGCGCCGCGTTCCGTGCCGGCGGCGCTGTTGGCGACGGTGCAGACGAGCTGCCGGAGGGCGGTGCCGTCGGCGGGCCACCTCGGCGGGAGGTACACGTCGACGGTGGCGCCGGCGCCGGTGACGGCGGTGGGCGGGGGCACGTCGGGGGGAACGAAGGTGACCAGGCCGCGGGCGCGCTCGGCGCGGTCGGGGCCGGCCGTGAGCCGGTCGAGAGCGGCCCGCGGCGCGTCGGGGCCGCTGTAGAGGCGCGAGACGCGTTCGAGCCCGAGGGGTGAGGCGAAGTAGACGTGCACGACGTCGGTCGTACGGCCCGCCGGGCGGGGGAGACCGGAGGCCGGCGGACCGGCCCGGCCCGGCGGCGTGTCGCCGACCCCGCAGCCGGCCGGGGCCGCCAGGGCGAGGGAGAGCGACAGCGCGACGAGCCCGGGGCGCCTCATGCCGGCTCCCCGGGCCACAAGGGCAGCGTGAGGGTGAAGACGGCACCACCGCCAGGGGCGTTGGCGGCGGTGAGGGAACCGCCGTGCAGACGGGCGTTCTCGGCGGCGATGGCGAGCCCGAGGCCGCTGCCCTCACTGCGGGCGCGGGCCGCGTCGCCTTTGGTGAAGCGGTCGAAGACGTGCGGCAGGACGTCCTCCGGGATGCCCGGCCCCCGGTCGGCGACCGTGACGACGAGCCGGCTCCCCGCCCCGCGACGCTCCCCCTCCGCAC
>NZ_JBPQTX010000245.1:0-10779 GCF_051386555.1 Streptomyces sp. URMC 126 | reverse complement strand
GGGCCGTTCCCGGTGGGGGGACGGGATCCCGTGGACGCGTGGACGGGCCGAGGAGGGCCGGGGTGACGACCTTTGACGAACGAGCGGGCCTGAGCGATCTGACGAGTACGGCGGAGCGGGTGCGCGCCTCCGTCGAGGGCGTGATCGAGGGCAAGCCGGAGGTCGTCAGGACCGCGCTGACCGTGCTGCTGGCCGAGGGGCACCTGCTCGTCGAGGACGTGCCGGGGGTGGGCAAGACCATGCTCGCCAAGGCGCTGGCCCGCTCGGTCGACTGCTCGGTGCGGCGCATCCAGTTCACGCCGGACCTGCTGCCGTCCGACATCACCGGCGTCAGCGTCTTCGACCAGGAGCGCCGGGAGTTCGAGTTCAGACCGGGGGCGATCTTCGCGCAGATCGTCATCGGCGACGAGATCAACCGCGCCTCCCCGAAGACCCAGTCGGCGCTGCTGGAGTCGATGGAGGAGCGCCAGGTCACGGCCGACGGCCTGACCCACGAACTGCCCAGCCCCTTCATGGTGGTGGCCACCCAGAACCCGGTCGAGATGGAGGGCACCTACCCGCTGCCCGAGGCGCAGCGCGACCGGTTCATGGCCCGGGTCTCCATGGGCTACCCCAGCCCGGAGGCCGAGCTGCGGATGCTGGACCTGCACGGCGGCACCTCCCCGCTGGACGACCTCCAGCCGGCCGCGCACGCCCACGACATCCTCAAGCTGATCGAGACCGTCCGCGCCGTGCACGTCTCCGAACCGGTGCGGCGGTACGCGGTCGACCTGGTCAACGGCACCCGGCACCACCCCGAGCTGCGGCTCGGCGCGTCGCCGCGCGGCACCCTGCACCTGCTGCGGGCCGCGAAGGCCACGGCGGCGCTGGCGGGCCGCGACTACGCGCTGCCCGACGACGTCCGGGCCCAGGCCGTCGCGGTGCTGGCGCACCGGCTGCTGCCCACCGCGCAGGCGCAGCTGAACCGGCGCACGGCGGAGCAGATCGTCCTGGACGTCCTGCGGCTCACGCCCGTCCCCGTTCCGGACCAGGCCGCGCCGCGGCCCCCGGAGGCGCGACGGCCGTGACGGACGACCCGTACCCCCCGGAGGAACCGGACGCCGACGGCGACGGCGGGCTGCGGGCGGCGTTCGGGGGGCTGACCACGCGCGGCCGGTCGTTCCTGGCCGCGGGGGCCGCCGCCGTCGTCTGCTCCTACGTCCTCGGCCAGGAGGGCCTGCTGCGGGTGGGGCTGCTGCTGGCCGTGCTGCCGCTGGTGTGCGTCCTGGTCGTGCACCGCACCCGGCACCGGATCGCCGGCGACCGGCTGCTGTCCCCCGCCCGGGTGACGGCCGGGCAGGAGGCGCAGGTGCGGCTGCGCGTCGCCAACGTCTCCCGCGTCCCGGCCGGACCGCTGCTGGTCGAGGACCGGGTGCCCTGGGTGCTCGGCCCGCACCCGCGGTTCGCCCTGGACCGGATGGAGCCGGGCGGGCACCGCGAGGTGGCCTACCGGGTCCGGGCCGACCTGCGGGGCCGCTACCCGCTGGGGCCGCTGCGGCTGCGGCTGACCGACCCGTTCGGCATGTGCGAGATCACCCGCGGCTTCGGCACCCGCGCCACGCTCACCGCCGTCCCGTACTGCGAACCGCTGCCGCCGCTGCGGATCTCCGGCGACGCGGCGGGGCGCGGCGACGGCAGCCTGCGCACCCTCGCCCTCGCGGGCGACGACGACATCATCCCGCGCGCCTACCGGCACGGCGACGACGTGCGCCGGATCCACTGGCGGGCCACCGCCCGGGCCGGGGAGCTCATGGTGCGCCGGGAGGAACAGCAGCGGCGGGCGCACGCCACCGTGCTGCTCGACACGCGCGGCGCGGCCTACGCCGGGGCCGGGCCGGGCAGCCCGTTCGAACGGGCGGTGTCGGCCGCCGCGTCCGTCGCCGCGCACCTGCTGGGGCTCGGCTTCACCGTGCGGCTGCTCACCGACACCGGCACCTGGATCCCCGGCCCGGAAGGCGTCGGCGGCCGGACCGGCGGAGCCGGCCCCGACCCCGCGGACGCGGCCGGGACGCTGCTGGACGCGCTGGCCGTCGTCGACCACTCCGAGGCCACCGGACTGGCCGCCGCCCACGAGGCGCTGCGCGGCGACTCCGGAGGGCTGCTCGTGGCGTTCCTCGGCGGGCTGACCGAGGCGGAGGCCGCGCGCGCCGCCGGGCTGCGGCGGCGCGGCACCACGGCTGTCGCCTTCCTCCTCGACCCGGTGGCCTGGCCGCACGCTCCCCTGGGCCACCCGGACGCCGCCGCCGCGCTGCGCACCCTGCGCACGGCCGGCTGGGCGGCCCTCGCCCTCACCCCGTACACCCCGTTCCCGGAACTGTGGCGCCTCGCGGGCACCCCGGTGGGCCGGGGGCTGACGGCGGACGGGGTGGCGGGCCGATGACGGGAGCGACGGGGCGTGACCTGTGCGCCGGACGGCGGAGTGCCGGGGGGACGGACGTGAACGGAGTGGGCCGGGAGGCCGCCGGGACCGAGCGCTGTGAGCGGGAGCGGGGAGGACGCGGATGAGCGGCGGTATACGGGCCGCCGCCTGTGCGGTGGCGGCCACCGTCGGGGCCGCCTGCGCGATGGTGCCGCTGGTGGACGGCGCCGGCTGGCTCGTACAGGCCGCGGCGCTGCTCGCGGTGCAGGCCGGGGCGGGAGTGGCGGTCCGGCGGTGGGCGCCGCCCCGGCCGGTGGCGGTCGCCGCCCAGGCGCTCGCCGGGCTGCTGCTGCTCACCCTGGTCTTCGTCCGTGACCACGCGGTCGCCGGGCTGCTGCCGGGCCCGTCCGCCTTCCGGGAGTTCTCCCGGCTGCTGCACCAGGGCGCCGAGGACGTCGGGCGGTACGCCGTACCGGCGCCCGAGACGCCCGGCATCCGCCTGATGCTGGTCGGCGGCGTGCTGGTGATCGGGCTGATCGTGGACGCGGTGGCGGTCACCTACCGGAGCGCGGCGACCGCGGGACTGCCGCTGCTGGCGCTGTACTCCGTCGGCGCCGGGCTGGTCCAGGGCGGCCGGGACTGGCTGTGGTTCCTGGCGGGTGCCGCCGGCTATCTGCTGCTGCTCCTCGCGGAGAGCCGGGAGCGGCTGCTCCGCCGGGGGCCCGGGGGCCCGGCGGCCGGGGCCGCGGGGCCGGCACCGGCGGGCCCGCTCGCCCCCGGCCGGGCCGGCCGCCGGATCGGCGTCCTGGCGCTGGGGGTGGCCGTGGCCGTCCCGGCGGTGCTGCCCGCGATCGGCGGCGGCCTGGCGCCGCACGGCCGGTCCTCCGGCCAGGAGCGCGAGGGCGGCACCATCTCCGCGGTCAATCCGCTGGTCTCGCTGCGGGACAGCCTCAACCAGCGGGAGAACCGCGAGCTCCTGCGCTACCGCACCTCGGCGGAGTCCGGGCAGGACCTCTACCTGCGGATCGTCGCGCTCGACCGGTTCGACGGCGCCACCTGGCGCACCTCGGAACGGCGGGTCACCGACGTCCCGGACCGGCTGCCCAGCCCCCAGGGCCTCTCCCCCGACGTCCGCACGGTACGGGTGAACACCTCGATCGTGGCCGCCGACGGCTACGGGCAGGACTACCTGCCGCTCCCCTATCCGGCGGACTGGGTGCGCGTGAGCGGCCAGTGGCGGTACGAGCCGGAGGGCCGGACGCTGGTCGGCGACCACGGGCAGACCACCCGCGGGCTGCGCTACCAGGTCTCCAACCTGGTCGTCCAGCCGACGGCCGAGCAGCTGGCCAACGCGCCCCGGCCGCCCGAAAGCCTGCGCCGCGAGTACACCAAGGTGCCGTCGACGCTCCCCGCGGTGGTCGCGGAACGGGCCCGGCAGGTGACCGAGGGGGCGCGCAGCGACTACGAGCGGGCGGTACGGCTCCAGGAGTGGTTCGCGGTCGCCGGCGGCTTCACCTACGACACCGACGTGCGGACCGGCGGCGACGACGAGGCCGTGGCGCGGTTCCTGGAGGAGAAGCGGGGCTTCTGCGTCCACTTCTCCTTCTCGATGGCGGCGATGGCCCGGACGCTGGGGATCCCGGCACGGGTGGCGGTGGGCTTCACCGCGGGCGACCCGCAGGGTGACGGCTCCATGTCGGTGGGCTCCAAGGACGCGCACGCCTGGCCCGAGCTCTACTTCGAGGGCGCCGGCTGGACCCGCTTCGAGCCGACGCCCAGCCGCGGCAGCCGTCCGGTCTACACCGTAGAGCAGCCCGCCCCGGGGGCCTCCCCGAGCGCCCCCGTCCCGGCCCCGGACCACTCGGCCGCACCCCGGCCGGCACCGACCGCCGGCGCGGACTGCCCCGGACGGCCGTCGGGCGCGGCATGCCCCGACCGCTCGGGAACGGGCTTCTCGGCGGCCGCCGACGACGGACCCGGAGCGGACTCCGGCGTACCGGTCGTCCCGCTCGTCGCCGCCGGCGCCCTGCTGGTGGCCCTGCTGGCCGCTCCCCCGCTGTGGCGGACCCGCCTCCGGGCCCGCCGCCTCGGCGGCCCGGAGCCCGGGACTCCGGACGAGGTGGTACGCCGCACGCTGGCCGCTTGGCGGGAGCTGCTCGACACCGCCTGGGACTACGGCATCCCGCCTGACGCGACGCGGACGCCTCGGGGGGCGGTGGAGCGGATCGTGAGGGACGGGTCGCTGGAGGGGGACGCGGCTGCGGCGGCTTCCCGGGTGGGGGACGCGGTGGAGCTGGCTCTCTACGCTCCTCGGCCCGCGGCCGGGGTTCCCGTGGACGACGTCGCCGCCGTCCGGGCCGGGTTGCGAGCCGGGGCGGGGGGGGCGGCGCGGCTGCGGGCGGTGTTCGCTCCGGCGTCACTGGCGGGCGCGCTACGGAAGCGCCGCCTGCGGCGGTAGGGGTGCCCCCGCACCCCCGAAGCGCCCTCCGGGCGCTGTCCTCAAACGCCGGACGGGCTGAGTACGGCGCCCGGGCGCGCTATCCAGCCCGTCCGGCGTTTGAGGACGAGCGGCGAAGCCGCGAAAGGGGGGTCTGGGGGCGCAGCCCCCAGGAAACGGCGAAGGGGCGGGACCGGGGCACCAAACCCCCGCCCCGCCCCGAAAAGCGTCAGCGCCCTTGCTCGTCCCGCCGCCGCTGCCACCGCTGTTCGATGCGGTCCATCATCGAGCGCCGCTGCCGCATCTGGCGGCGCGCCGCCAGGCCGCCGCCGCCCGCGCCCATCGGCCCCGTGCCGCGTGGCGCCGCACCGGGCCGGGGCGCCTTGCGCCAGCCGGTGACCACGAGCACCGCACACCCCAGCATGACGAGGAAGCCCACCACGCTGATCCAGATCCACTGGGCGACCATTCCGGCCATGAGGAGCGCGATGCCCACCAGGAAGCCCGCGATCGCCTGGTAGACCCGTCGCCGGGTGTACGTGCGCAGGCCGCTGCCTTCGAGCGCTGTGGCGAACTTGGGATCTTCGGCGTACAGCGCTCGCTCCATCTGCTCGAGCATGCGCTGCTCGTGCTCCGAGAGCGGCACGGAGTCCTCCTACTCGTCGGTCGCGGGGGGCGACCGGGGTGCGACCCTTTCAGGATAGGCAGGGAATCGCCCCCGTGAAACCCGCCCCTCTGCGCCAATTCGCCCACCGGTCCGGTGTGCGGTCGGCGGTGTCGTGTGACGGTCGTGTGATGTCGCAACGTTCATTCCCTGCCCGCCGACCCGTCATGCCGGACGGTGTCTACCGATCATACGGGGCGAACGGGCAGTTCGGGCGGGGTCGTGCGGCTCCCGCCGGGGACGGGGGCCGGATGGCCCCCGGTCAGGGCCGTTCGGCCAGGACGTGGAGCTGGGTGGCCACCGCGTGGAAGGCGGGCAGCGCCGCCGCCTCGGCCTCCAGCCGCGCCAGGGCGTCCCGGGCGCCGGGCTGGGCGTCCACGAGCACGCCGGGGACCAGGTCGGCGAAGACGCGGACGCCGTGGACCGCCCGGACGTCCAGGCCGGCGCCGCCGACCAGGTCCGACAGCTGGTCGGCGGTGAAGCGGCGGGGCACGGGGTCGCCGGCGCCCCAGTGCCCGTCGGGGTCGGTGAGGGCCTGCCGGGCCTCCGTGAAGTGGCCGGCCAAGGCGCGGGCGAGCACCGCGCCGCCGAGGCCGGCGGCGAGCAGGCTGAGGACGCCGGAGGGGCGCAGGGCGGCGGCGACGGCCCGCAGGCCCTCGGCGGGGTCGTCCACGTACTCCAGGACGCCGTGGCAGAGGACGGCGTCGTAGTCACCGCGGCCGACCACGTCGAACAGGCCCTGGGTGTCGCCCTGCACACCGCGCACCCGGTCGGCGACGCCGGCCTCGGCGGCCCGGCGCTCCAGGGCGAACAGCGCGTTGGGGCTGGGGTCGACGACGGTGACCCGGTGGCCGAGGCGGGCCGCCTCGACGGCGAACTGGCCGCTGCCGCCGCCCGCGTCGAGGACTTCCAGGCCGGCGCCGCCGGCCTCGGCCCGCCGGTCCAGGGCGTCCCGGAGGACCTCCCAGACCACGGCGGTACGCAGGGACGCGCGGGGACGCGATGGGGTCTCCCCACCCAGGGAAGGCTCGGACACGGCGGGTGGCTCCTCGGCGCGGGTGGCGGCACCGCCGGGACGGCGGTGGCGGATGACGGTCGTCGGCGGTCCCAGCCTAATGGGCCGGGCTCCGGCCGCCCGCACTCCGCACCCGGTGCAGCGCCCCGGGCCGTCCCGGGGGCCGCCGGGCGGGCGCTCACCCCACCCTCCCGTGGCCGGGGGCGGGTTGCGCCGGCAGCCGGGGCTGGAGGTCGAGCCCGCGCTCGACGAGGCGCAGGAACATCGCGGCGGCGCGCAGCAGCTCGTCGGCCTCCCGCTCGCCCGCCGCCGAGGCGATGCCGGCCTCGGCCCGCGCCCGGCGTTCGGCGCCGGCGGCGAACAGGGCGCTCCACTCGGCCAGTTCGGGCGCGGCTTCGGGCAGCACCTCCCAGGCGCTGCGGATCCGGTGCCGTCGGCGGGCCGTCGTCTCGGGCCGGCCCCGGGCGGCGAGCACGGCGGCGGCCGTGCGCAGCGCGGCGAGATGGGCGGTGGCGAACCGCTCGTGCGGGGCGTCCAGGGCGGCGGCCTCCACCAGGCTCCGGCGGGCCTGGGCGAGCAGCTCGACGACGGCGGGCGGGGCGGTGGCGCGGACGGGCGGGGGCACGTCCCACACCCCGGGCGCTGCCGGGGCCGGGCGGGCGGCCGATGAGACGACCCGCGATGGGGTCGTGGGAGTCGTGGGAACAGCCGGGGAAAGGCGGACGTCGCTCCTGCCGCGGGCCATGACGAACCTCCTTCGTCGGGGCGGTCGCGGCCGGACGCCGGGACCACCGTCTGCCGCCATCGTCCTGCACCCCACTGACAATCGCCCTGACCTGCACGGACGTTGGGTATGCCACCCCGGCGGCCGGGGCGTGGGAGGGGGTGCGCCATACTTTTCGCACTGACCGGTCAGTGCGAAAGCTTCGCGGGACCGAAGCCGGAAGGCGCCGAAGCCGGGCGAGCCGCACCGACCGCCGTGTCACCGGGAGGCCGCCGTATGGACCGCATCGCGCCCGGAGCCGCCGGCACGGCCCGCGGACCCGGCCTCGCCGGCCCTCGCGGCCGGACCTTCCGCGGCGTGGACGCCACCGCCGGCCCCGGTGACCTCGTCGCCGTCGAGGGCCCGTCCGGATCGGGCCGTACCTGTCTTCTGCTCGCCCTCGCCGGAAGAATGCGCGTCACCGCCGGAGAAGCCGAGGTCGGCGGCCTGCTCCTGCCCCGGCGGCGGTCCGGCGGCCGGGTGGCGGGCGTGTGCCGGGCCGGCCGCGTTCGCCGCGGCGCCCCGGCCCTCGCCAAGGGGACGGCCCGGCGCCGGCAGACGCGGACCGTGAGCCGACCGCACCCCTGGCCGAGCCCGTGAGGCCCGTACCGGAGGACACGGTCCGTACAGGGAGAATCACCGGCATGGACAGCAGCAGTACGCGCCGCGGCAGGACCCGGCGCCGCCTCTTCGAGGCGGCCGTCACCCTCATCGCCGAACAGGGCTTCTCCTCCACTACCGTCGACGAGATCGCCGAACGCGCCGGGGTGGCCAAGGGCACCGTCTACTACAACTTCGCGAGCAAGACGGTGCTCTTCGAGGAGCTCCTGCGGGACGGCATCGAGCTGCTGACCGTCTCCCTGCGGCAGGCCGCGGACGACACCGCGGCCCGCGGCGGCGGCCGGGTGGACGCGCTCGACGCGATGGTGCGGGCGGGACTGGACTTCATCGCCCGCTACCCGGCGCTGACGCAGCTGTACGTCGCGGAGCTGTGGCGCACCAACCGCGCCTGGCAGTCGACGCTGATGCAGGTGCGGCAGAAGGCGATCGCCGTGATCGAGGGGGTGCTGGCCGAGGCCGTCGCCGGCGGCGAGCTGAGCCCGGAGATCGATGTGCCGCTGACGGCGTCGGCGCTGTTCGGGATGGTGCTCGTCGCCGCGCTGGACTGGCAGTCGTTCCAGCCGGAGCGGTCGGTGGAGGAGGTCCACGCGGCGCTGTCGCGGCTGCTGCAGGGGCGCGTCGGGGGACACGCGCGCTGATCCGAGAAGTCCCGCACGCGGCGCCCGTTCCGCCGCCCCGTGCCGGCGGTGCGGGCGCCGCGTTCCCCCCGCGCCCTCACTCTTCCGTCCGCCGGACCGGCGCCTCATCCGTACCGGTACTCATCCCGTACTCATCCGGCGGCCCGAGTACCCGGGCCGAAGGGCGGAGGGGAGCGCCGGAGTCCGGCCCTACGATCGTCCCCATGTCCGTACTCCCCATGGTGTTCACCAGCGGCTGGGCGAGCGGGATCAACGCCTACGCGGTGGTCCTGCTGCTCGGCCTCTGCGGCAGGGCCGGCATCGGCGACGACGTGCCCGGGGCGCTCCAGCGCCCCGAGGTGCTGATCGTCGCCGGGCTGCTGTTCCTCTGCGAGGCCGTCGCCGACAAGATCCCGTACGTGGACACCGTGTGGGACGCGGTCCACACCCTGGTCCGGCCCGCCTGTGGGGCGATGGTCGGGGCGCTGCTGGCCGGGCAGAGCGCCGGTTCGGCGTCGGAGGTGGCCTACGGGGCACTGGGCGGGACGACGGCGCTGGTGATGCACCTGGTGAAGATGAGCACGCGGATGGTGGTCAACAGCTCGCCGGAGCCGCTGAGCAACATCCTGGTGAGCGTCGCCGAGGACCTGGGCGTGGCCGCCCTCGTGGTCTTCGCCCTGTTCCACCCGGCGATCGCGGCGGGCATCGCGGGGACGCTGCTGGTCCTGGGCATCGGGACGGTGGTGGTCCTGTGGCGCCGGGTGCGCGCCTTCCTGCGGCGGCGCAAGGAGCGGAAGGCGGCGCGGGAAGGGCGCGCGGCGGCCCCGGCGTAGCGCCGGGGGCCCGGCCCGGGTGGGCGCGGGCGGCCGGAACGCTTCCGGATAAGGTCGGCCACATGGCACGAATCGCGGTGATCGGCGCCGGCATGGGCGCCATGGCGGCCGCCGCCCGACTGGCCGTCGCCGGCCACTCGGTGACGGTGTACGAGCGCGGGGAGACCCACGGCGGAGGCGTCGGACGGTTCGCCCGCGACGGCTTCGTCTTCGACACGGGGCCGCAGCTGCTGCACCTGCCCGCGGTCTACCGCGACCTTTTCGTCAAGACCGGCAAGGAGTCCCTGGAGCAGAGCGTCGACCTCGCCCAGGTGGACCCGGCGAGCGCCCACCTCTTCGCCGACGGGACGGCGTTCGCGCTGCCCAACGCCTCGCGCGCCGGCGTCGTCCGGGCGCTGGACGAGGCGGTCGGCCCGGGGGCGGGCGAGCGCTGGAGCGAGCTGGTCAACCGGGCCCGGGAGGCGTGGGACGCGACCCGGCGCCCGCTGCTGGAGGAGCCGCTGAGCGCGGACCCGGCGGAACGGGCGGCCCTGGCCCGCGACCCGTACCCGGCGCCGCGCCGGCGCGGGCTGTTCCGGCGGTCCGCCCCCGCCACCCTGGCGGCCGTCGCGGACCGGGAGTTGCGCGACTCCCGGCTCGCCGCCCTGCTGGAGAGCCACGCGCTGGCCTACGGCCTCGACCCGCGCACCGCGCCGGCGAGCGCCACCGTCCTGCCGTACCTGGAGCAGACCTTCGGCAGCTGGTACGTGTCCGGCGGCCTGCGCGGCCTCGCCGACGCGCTGCACCGGCGGTGCGTGGCCCGGCGGGTGGAGTTCCGGTTCGGTGCCGAGGTGACCCGGGTGGTGGAGAAGGACGGCCGGGCGGCGGGCGTCCGGCTGGCCGACGGGACCGTCGAGGAGGCGGCGTTCGTCGTCACCGGCGCTCCGGACGCGGCTCCGGCGGCGCCTCCGCGCGCCGGCCGGTTCACCGTCTTCCTCGCCTTGCGCGGCGGCCGGCCGGCGGGGACCGCGCACCGCACGGTCGTCCACGCGCCGGACCGCTCCCGGGAGTTGGCGGGCGTCTTCGACACGGCCGGCCCCGGCTACGGGCCCACCGTCACCGTCTTCCGCCCCGACGACCCGGCCGTGCGGCCCGACGACGGCCACGAGGCCGTCACCCTCACCGCGACGGTCGCGCCGCAGGGCCGTACCGACTGGACGCACGGCGACACGGCGGCCGCGTTCGCCGACCGGATGCTCGGGGCCGCCGAGGCGGCCGTTCCCGGGCTGGCGGAACGGGTGCTGTGGCGGGAGGTGCGGACACCCGCGGACGTCGCCGCGGTCACGGGGGCGCCGGGCGGAGGCGTGCCGGCGCCGGCGTTGGCCGGGGCGGAGGGGGCGTTCCTTTTCCCGGGGAATTCCGGGGAGTTGCCCGGGTTGTTCCGGGTGGGCG
>NZ_JBPQTX010000244.1:0-10788 GCF_051386555.1 Streptomyces sp. URMC 126 | reverse complement strand
CCGCGACCGCTGCCCGGGAGCCTTGACCATGTCTGCTGCACAGCCCGCACCGCCTTCCGAGACCGCCGCCCCCCGCCCGGCCGTTCCGGTGACGGCGCCCCTCCCGGCTCCTGACGGGGAGCCGGCCGTTAAGGTGCGGGTGCGATCGCGACGAGACCGTGGGGAGAACGGATGAGCGGCCCCGAGCTGCACGGCATCGAGCGGGTCCGGGGCGAGGCCCCCGGCTGGCCCGCCAACGAACTGGAGGAGACCCTCGCCGCCTGTGCGGGCGTCCCCGGCACCGGCGAGCGCGTCGTCGAGGCGCTCGGCCGGAGCGAGATCTGGATACCCCTGCCCAAGGGCGGCGGCCCCGACAGCCCCGACCTCGACCTGCCCACCGTCGAGCTCGACGGCGCCGCGTTCGTGCCGGTCTTCAGCTCCGAGGAGCAGTTCCGCCGCGTCATCGGCGACCACATGGCCTTCGCGGTCGCCCCCGCCGTGGACTTCGCCCGCGGCCTGCCCCCGCAGGTCGGCCTGGTCGTCAACTTCGAGGGCACGGTCGCCGCGCCGCTGCCCCCCGCCGCCGTCGCCGAGCTCTGCCGGGCCGGCCGGCTGCGGCTGGAGGGCGAGCCCACCGGCGGCCGGGTCCGCCTCCACGAGCCCTACTGGCAGGACGAGCCCACCGCCTTCCTCGCCGCCGCCGGCCTGGAGTTCACCGCCGCCCGCGCCGTGCGCACCGCCCGCCGCGCCCTGGCCAGTGTCGAAGGCGGCCCGCCGGAGCTCTTCGTCGGCGTCGAGCTCGACCTCCCCGACGACGACAGCCGCGCCGCCGCCGTGGACGCCCTGGGCCGCGCCCTGGGCTCGGCCCCCGTCCCCTGGCCGGTCCGCACGGTCTTCCTCGATGTGACCCGCGACCCCGTCGCCGACTGGATGCGCGACCGCGTCACACCGTTCTACGACCGTGACCGGTGACTGCTCCCCTGCGCGCCGCCCCGGCCTCGTAAGCTGGTTGGACGACCGTACGGGAGGCGCGACCGCGCCGTGAGGCAGTGGGCGGACGCGACGCGAGCGTCGGCCGGGAGAAGGGGCGGGATCAGGTGAGCGCGGGCGCGGAGAGCGGCGTGGAGCAGGTGCTGCGCCAAGTGGCGCCCGGGCGGTACGACGTCTACGAGTCGCTGCTGCACGCCGTCGCCGAGGGCCGGCTGTGGATGCTGCTCTGGCACGGCCGCCCCGGCTCGCCCGACGCCCAGTACGGGAACATGGAGGTGGACGGCCTCGGCTACGCCCCCTGCGTCACCTCGGAGCGCGAGCTCGCCGCCAGCGGCTGGAACCGCGCCCACGAGGTCGTCACCGGCCGCTCCCTCGCCGCGTCGCTCTACCCGGGCCGCTGGGGCCTGTGGCTCAACCCGCACGCCCCCGGCGGCGGGGTCGGCATCCCCTGGCTCGACCTCCGCCGCATCGCGGGCGGCCTGGACCGGCTGCCCGCCGGCCCCCTCCAGATCACCGAACCCACTGCCGACATCCCGCGGTTCTACGCGCTGCTCGCGCAGCACGCCCAGCGGACGCCCGCCGTCCGGGCGCTGCGCCGCGCCTGGGTCCAGCCGGCGATCGGCGCCGCCTACCTGGCGATCGGCCTCGACCTGTACGACACCTCGCCGCCCGCCGTGGAGTCGGTCCGGTCGATGATGCGGCAGGTGGTGGCCGTGGTGCCGGAGGGGCTCCCGGTGTCGACGGTGGCGATGTCGGACGAGTTCGACCCGGTGGCGCTGTGGATGCGCTCCCACGCGCGTCCGTTCTACGGGCACGCCGCCCCGAGCGGCGCGGCGGCCCCGGTGCCGGGATACGGGTACCCGCACTAGGCGTCGGCCCGCGCCGCGTACGGGGTCCGCCCGGACGCGGACCGGCCCGCGGGCGATGTAGGTGCCCTCCGGGTCAGCCCCAGACCCAGAGCTCCCAGCCGCCCGACACGTCGTAGCAGTGGTAGGCGCTCTCGCCGTGGCGCAGGAAGTACTCGCCGCCGCCCTGGCACTGCTGGTAGCTCTCATAGAGGTCGATGTAGCGGCCCGCGCCGGCGGCCACGCGGGAGACCGCGGTGCCCTCGGAGGGCGCCGCCACCGCGGCCGCTCCCGCGGCCAGGGCGCCGGTCAGTCCGAGAGTGAGCGCCGCGCCCGCCAGGGCGGCGCGGTGGATCGGTTTCCGTGTCACGTCAACTCCTGTGATTTCGGAGGCGAATGAGTCGCCTGGGGTCGTCTGTGAGCCTGGCCGCCCGCATCGACCCCGTCAAAGTCACGGATGGTACTGGTGTTTCCGGCGCCGCATGGGTAACACCCTCCGCCGGGGAGCGAGTTGACGGGTGTCCCTCGCTGAGCGGCCGTCTCCGTCCGTATAACGGAAGCTCGTATCGCACATCACGGTTGCGCATCCATTGCTCGCCGGGTCTGGCGGGTGATCGTGAACGCGTTGAAGACTCCCGCTCCAAGGACCCGCAGGTCCGGTGTACGACCAGCTCCGCTTGTACTTCCCGCACCACAGCACCGCACAGCACCGCATGTGTCAGTGATGTCGACCGACCGCCTCCCCGGGCGGCCGGCGGAGGCCGGTCCCACCGGCCGAGAGGGGTCCAGCGAACGATGACGGCACCACTCCCCGAGACGAGCGCGACCGGGACCGCGACCGTCGTCGCCGACGCGGAAATCCCGGTCCCGGGCACCACCATCGAGGGCCGTTCCCCCTGGCGCATCGCCTGGACGCGGCTCAAGCGCGACAAAGTGGCCCTCGGTGGCGGGATCGTGGTCCTGCTGCTGATCCTGGTCGCGATCTTCGCCCCGCTGATCGTGGACCTGCTGGGCCACCCGCCGAACGAGTACCACGAGGACCAGATCGACCCCCTCTTCGGCACGCCCAAGGGCTCGTGGGGCGGCATCAACGGCGACTTCCTGTTCGGCGTCGAGCCGGTCAACGGCCGGGACGTCTTCAGCCGGGTGGTCTACGGCGCCCGGGTCTCCCTCCTCGTCGCCTTCCTCTCGGCCGTCGTCGCCGTGGTGATCGGCACCGTGCTGGGCATCATCGCCGGCTACTTCGGCGGCTGGGTGGACACCGTGGTGAGCCGGGTGATGGACGCCCTGCTGGCCTTCCCGCAGCTGCTGTTCATCATCGCGCTGATCTCCGTCGTCCCCAACGAGCTGTGGGGGCTGACCGGTTCGGGCGTCCGCATGGCCGTCCTGATCGCGGTGATCGGCTTCTTCGGCTGGCCCTACGTGGGGCGCATCGTGCGCGGGCAGACGCTCTCGCTGAGAGAGCGCGAGTACGTCGAGGCGGCGCGCAGCCTGGGCGCCGGCCGGATGTACATCCTCTTCCGCGAGCTGCTGCCCAACCTGGTCGCGCCGATCACCGTCTACGCCACGCTGATGATCCCGACCAACGTCCTCACCGAGGCCGCGCTGAGCTTCCTCGGCGCCGGCGTCAAGCCGCCCACGTCGTCCTGGGGGCAGATGCTCTCCAAGGCCGTCAACACCTATGAGGGCGACCCGATGTTCATGGTGATCCCGGGCCTCGCCATCTTCGTCACCGTGCTGGCGTTCAACCTCTTCGGGGACGGCGTACGGGACGCCCTGGACCCCAAGGGATCGCGCTAGCCGTCCCCCGCGTACGGCAACACCCCTCTTCGCGGAGCGGCACGACGGCACACGGCGGGAACGTACCGCCGCCCGTCGGGTCCCTCCGGCACCAGGAGTACGAGCTGAAGGAACCACCCCCATCGCGGTCCGCTCCCCGGTCCGCGACGATCACGGAGGTCGCGACATCTTGGCAACGCACAGGACTTCGAGGCGCGGAACGGCCGCGGGCGCGGCACTGGTGGTCGCGGCCCTCGTCGGGGTCACCGCCTGCGGTGGCGGCGGCAGCAAGAACGACAAGGGCGGCGGCGGAAGCGGCAAGGGCCCCGGCTTCAACGCGGGCGTCGAGAAGGTCGCCAGCCCGTCCGACAAGAAGGGCGGCGAGCTGAAGTTCATCGCCACCCAGGAGTCCGACTCCTGGGACCCGCAGCGCATGTACTACGGCTTCGCCTGGGACTTCGCCCGCTACTACGTCCGTACGCTCGTGACCTCCAAACCGGAGCCGGGCCACGCCAGCGCCGAGCTGGTGCCGGACCTGGCCACGGACCTGGGCAAGGTCTCGGACGACAAGAAGACCTACACCTTCACCCTGAAGGACGGGATCGCCTGGGAGGACGGCAGACCGATCACCGCCCAGGACATCAAGTACGGCATCGAGCGCACCTGGGCACAGGACAAGATCTCCGGCGGTCCCACCTGGCTGATGCAGGTCCTGGACCCGGAGAAGAAGTACAAGGGCCCGTACAAGGACGAGAGCAAGGACAAGCTCGGCCTGTCGGCGATCGAGACGCCGAACGAGAAGACGATCACCTTCAAGCTCGCCAAGCCCAACGGCGACTTCCTCCAGATGCTGGCGCTGCCGGCGGCGGGCCCGGTGCCCCGGGACAAGGACACCGCGGAGAAGTACAGCCTCCGGCCGTTCTCCAGCGGGCCGTACAAGTTCGAGTCGTACAGCCCCACCAAGAGCATGGTCCTCGTCCGCAACGACAAGTGGAACAAGGACTCCGACAAGGTCCGCAAGGCGCTGCCGGACAAGATCTCGGTCAAGTTCACCACCAACGCCGACGCGATGGACAGCGACCTGATCGCGGGCAACTACGACCTCGACCTCAACGCCACCGGCATGGGCTCGGCCGGCCGCCAGAAGGCGCTGCAGACCGCCAAGGCCAACCTGGACAACCCGCAGACCGGCTTCATCCGGTACGCGGCCTTCCCCAAGTCCGTCGCGCCCTTCGACAACGTGCACTGCCGCAAGGCGGTCATCTACGGCGCCGACCACACCTCCCTCCAGACCGCCCGCGGCGGCCCCCAGGCGGGCGGTGACATCGGCCTCAACATGATCCCGCCGGCCGTCACCGGCCACGACGCGTCCTACGACCCGTACAACCTCAAGCAGGGCGCGGCCGACCCGGCCAAGGCCAAGGAGGAGCTGAAGGCCTGCGGCAAGCCGGACGGCTTCAAGACCACCATCGCGGTGCGGAACAACAAGCCGCAGGAGATCGCCACGGCCGAGTCGCTCCAGGCGTCGCTGAAGAAGATCGGCATCGAGACGCAGATCGACCAGTACGACGGCGCGCAGTCGTCGACCGTCGTCGGCGCTCCGGCGAACGTCAAGAACAAGAACTACGGGATCATCGTCTTCGGCTGGGGCGCGGACTTCCCCAGCGGCCAGGGCTTTCTCCAGCCCATCGTCGACGGCCGGTTCATCCTCGACACCGCCAACCAGAACTACCCCGAGCTCAACGACCCCGAGGTCAACAAGCTGATGGACCAGGCCATCGCGGAGAGCGACCCGCAGAAGGCGGGGAAGATCTACCAGGAGGCGAACAAGAAGGTCATGGAGGGCGCCTGGTACCTGCCCTTCACCTACGAGAAGAACATCATCTGGCGCAGCTCCCGGCTGACCAACGTCTACACCACGGACGCCTTCAACGGCCGGTACGACTACGCCTCCCTGGGCGTCGTCCGATGACGGTCCCCGGACCGCACCCGACCGTCGTCCGTCCGCTCCTCCGGCGCTCCCGCCGCTAGGCCCGAAGGGCAGGTGAGGGCCGAGCGCGGCGGTCCGGTGGACACGCGTCCACCGGACCGCCGCCGGGCCGACCGCAGTGTTCGCTTACATCGTCAGGCGGCTGTTCGCCGTCATCGTGATGCTTCTCGTGGTCACACTGGTGACCTTCTTCATCTTCTTCACCATCCCCAAGCTCACCGGGGCCGACCCCGCCGCCATGTACGTCGGCAAGCAGGCGGACCCGGAGACGATCGAGGGCATCCGGCAGAAGCTCGGGCTCAGCGATCCGGTCCTGGTCCAGTTCTGGCACTTCGTCACCGGCATCTTCACCGGCCGCGACTACACCGGGGGCGGCACCACCGACCACTGCCCGGCGCCCTGCTTCGGCTACTCCTTCCGCACCGAGCAGGCCGTCTGGCCGATCCTCACCGACCGGCTGCCCCCGACCCTGTCGCTCGCGGGCGGCGCCTGTGTGATCTGGCTGCTGTTCGGCCTCACCGCCGGTGTGGTCTCCGCCCTCAAGCGCGGCACCAAGATCGACCGCGGTGCCATGATGACCGCCCTGGCCGGCGTCTCGCTGCCGATCTACTTCACCGCCCTGCTGCTGCTCGCGCTGTTCAAGTACAAGCTCGGCTGGACCTCGTCCGAGTACGTGGACTTCGCCGACGACCCGGCCGGCTGGTTCGGCGGGCTGATCCTGCCCTGGATCGCGCTCGCCTTCCTCTACGCGGCCATGTACGCCCGGCTCACCCGCGCCACCATGATGGAGGTCCTCGGCGAGGACTACATCCGCACCGCCCGCGCCAAGGGACTCACCGAACGGGTGGTGATCGGCAAACACGCCATGCGCTCCACCATGACCCCCATCGCCACCATCCTCGGCATGGACCTCGGCGCCCTGGTCGGCAGCGCGATCCTCACCGAGAGCGCCTTCAACCTGCCCGGCCTCGGCCAGGCAGCGGTCACCGCCATCAACAACCGCGACCTGCCGATCATCCTCGGCGTGGTGCTGATCGCCGCCACCGCCGTCGTCATCGCCAACCTCGTGGTGGACCTGCTCTACGCCGTGATCGACCCCCGTGTGAGGCTCTCATGACCACCACCCCCGAGCCGGCCGTCACCGAGGCCGAGGAGCCGGCCGGCGGCCGCGCCTACCTGGACGTCCGCGACCTGCGCATCCACTTCCCGACCGACGACGGCCTGGTCAAGTCCGTCGACGGGCTCTCCTTCCGGCTGGAGAAGGGCCGCACGCTGGGCATCGTGGGCGAGTCCGGCTCCGGCAAGTCCGTCAGCTCGCTCGGGATCATGGGCCTGCACACGGTCGGCCAGTACGGCCGGCGCAAGGCCCGGATCTCCGGGGAGATCTGGCTGGACGGACGGGAGCTGCTCGGCGCCGACCCCGAGGAGGTCCGCCGGCTGCGCGGCCGGGAAATGGCGATGATCTTCCAGGACCCGCTGTCCGCCATGCACCCCTACTTCACCATCGGCGCCCAGATCGCCGAGGCGTACCGCACCCACCACGACACCGACAAGAAGACCGCCCGGAAGCGGGCCGTCGAACTGCTCGACCGGGTCGGCATCCCCCAGCCCGACCGGCGGGTGGACGACTACCCGCACCAGTTCTCCGGCGGCATGCGGCAGCGCGCGATGATCGCCATGGCGCTGGTCAACAACCCCGCCCTGCTCATCGCGGACGAGCCGACCACGGCCCTGGACGTCACCGTCCAGGCGCAGATCCTCGACCTCATCCGCGATCTGCAGAAGGAGTTCGGCTCCGCCGTCATCATCATCACCCACGACCTGGGCGTGGTCGCCGAGCTGGCCGACGACATCCTCGTCATGTACGGCGGGCGCTGCGTCGAGCGCGGACCGGCCGAGCAGGTCTTCTACGAGCCCCAGCACCCCTACACCTGGGGCCTGCTGGGCTCCATGCCGCGCATCGACCGCGAGCAGACGGAGCGGCTGATCCCGGTCAAGGGCTCCCCGCCCAGCCTGATCAACGTGCCGCCCGGCTGTGCCTTCAGCCCGCGCTGCCCGTACGCCGACGTCCCCGAGAAGGGGGTCACCCGGACCGTACGGCCCGAACTCCGCCCGGTGGCGGGGGAGAAGAGCCGGGGCCACGTCACCGCCTGCCATATGACGCAGGAGGAACGGACGCGGATCTGGACCGAAGAGATTGCGCCCAAGCTGTGAAGGACCGAGCTGTGCCTGAAGTCCCTGAAGACAACGACGCGGTCGCCGCGGACGCTCCGGAGAAGGCCGCGCCCGGCGGGGGAGCGGTCCCGCTCGGCAAGGAGGCGCCCGCCGCGGCCGGGGGCGCCGCCCGGCCGACGGCCCCGTCCGGCGGCCCGTCCGGGGCCTCGTCCTCCGCCCCGTCCGCCGTCCCGGATCCGGACGCGCGCCCCCTGCTCCGCGTGGAGGGCCTGGTCAAGCACTTCCCGATCACCAAGGGGCTGCTGCGCCGCCAGGCCGGTGCCGTGCACGCCGTCGACGGTGTCAGCTTCGACGTCCGGCCCGGCGAGACCCTCGGCGTCGTCGGCGAGTCCGGCTGCGGCAAGTCCACCATGGGCCGGCTGGTCACCCGGCTGCTCGAACCGACCGGCGGGACCATCGAGTTCGAGGGCAAGGACATCTCCCACCTGGGGGTCGCCGGGATGCGCCCGATGCGCCGGGACATCCAGATGATCTTCCAGGACCCGTACTCCTCGCTGAACCCCCGGCACACCGTCGGCACCATCGTCGGCGCGCCCTTCCGGCTCCAGGGCATCACGCCCGAGGGCGGGGTGAAGAAGGAGGTGCAGCGGCTGCTGGGACTGGTGGGCCTCAACCCCGAGCACTACAACCGCTACCCCCACGAGTTCTCCGGCGGCCAGCGGCAGCGCATCGGCATCGCCCGCGCGCTGGCGCTCAAGCCCAAGCTGGTGATCGCCGACGAGCCGGTCTCCGCGCTGGACGTCTCGATCCAGGCCCAGGTGGTCAACCTGCTCGACGACCTCCAGGACGAGCTCGGGCTGACGTACATCATCATCGCCCACGACCTGTCGGTGATCCGGCACGTCTCGGACCGGATCGCGGTGATGTACCTCGGCAAGATCGTGGAGCTGGCCGGCCGCCGGGAGCTCTACGGCGCGCCCATGCACCCGTACACCAAGGCCCTGCTCTCCGCCGTGCCGGTGCCCGACCCGCGGCGGCGGGCCAAGCGGGAGCGCATCCTGCTCAAGGGCGACGTGCCGTCGCCGATCTCGCCGCCGTCCGGCTGCCGCTTCCACACCCGCTGCTGGAAGGCGACGGACGTCTGCCGGCGGGAGGAGCCGGTGCTGACCGCGCTGCGGACCGGGCACCAGGTGGCCTGCCACCACCCGGAATCCGTGGAGGAGCCGGCGGGGGCGGCGGGGGAAGCGGTGGCCTGAGCGGAGGGGCCCCGCGGGAAACCTCCCAGGGCGGGACAAGGGGGACACCCGGCCGACCGGTAAGAATGTCGCGTGCTCACCGATCTGTTCACCCCCTCCGTCCAGCACTGGCTGGACATCGCCGGGATCTTCGTCTTCGCGATCTCCGGCGCCCTGCTCGGCGTCCGCAAGAACTTCGACGTCTTCGGCATGGCCGTGCTGGCGGAGGTCACGGCACTGGGCGGAGGTCTCTTCCGGGACCTGGTCATCGGTGCCGTGCCGCCCGCCGCCTTCAGCGACCTCGGCTACTTCCTCACCCCGCTGATCGCCACGTTCATCGTCTTCTTCCTGCACCCCGAGGTGGAACGGATCACCAGCGCGGTGAACGTCTTCGACGCCGCCGGGCTCGGCCTCTTCTGCGTCACCGGGACCGTCAAGGCGTACGGGCACGGGCTCGGCCTCACCCAGTCCGCCACCCTCGGGCTGGCCACCGCGGTGGGCGGCGGCGTACTGCGCGACGTCCTCGCCCACGAGGTGCCGTCGCTGCTGCGCTGGGACCGCGACCTGTACGCCGTCCCGGCCATGGCCGGCGCCGCGACGGCCGCCCTGATGCTGAAGTACGGCGTACTGCACGGCCCCACCAACGCCATCCCGGTCGTCGTCGGCTGCGGGCTGCGGCTGCTCTCCATGCGCTTCCACTGGCGGGCCCCGCGCGCCTGGCACCGGCGCAGCGCGGCGGCGGAGGAGCTGCAGCCCGGGGTGGGGCCGCAGATCACCGGGCGTAAGGCTACCCGTCGGTAACCTACCGGAGGTACGGTGCCCGCATGGCACTGGCAAGCATCGGCAACAGCGAGTTCGACCGGGACACCGCGATCACGTCGCGCGCTCCCGGCGCCCCGGCGGACGGCCCCGCCGAGCACGACGTCCACATCCACCAGGGCTGGACGCTCTTCGGCGCGGCCAACGGCGGCTACCTCCTCGCCATCACGGCCCGGGCCCTCGCGGACACCCTGCCGCACCCCGATCCGTTCACCCTGACCGCCCACTACCTGAGCGCCACCCGGCCGGGCCCGGCCGTGGTCCGCAGCAGCGCGGTGCACACCCGCCGGTCGCTCTCCACCGGCCAGGCGAGCCTGTTCCAGACCGCCGAGGACGGCACCGAGGTCGAGCGGCTGCGCGTACTCGCCACCTACGGCGAGCTGGACGCGCTCTCCGACGATGTGCGCACCACCGCCAAGCCGCCGGAGCTGCCGCCGCGCGAGCACTGCGTCTCCCGCGACGACCTCGGCGGCGGCGAGGGCTTCGGCGCGGCCGAGATCGTCTCCCGCCTCGACCTGGCGCTCGACCCGGCCACCGCCGGCTGGGCGACCGGCGGCCCGGCCGGCCGGGGCGAGATGCGCGGCTGGTTCGACTTCGCCGACGGCCGCGACCCGGACCCGTTCTCCCTCCTCCTGGCCGCGGACGCGCTCCCGCCGACCCCCTTCGACCTGGGCATCATCGGCTGGGTCCCGACCGTGGAGCTCACCGTCCACGTCCGCCGCCGCCCGGCTCCCGGCCCCCTGCGCATCGCGGTCGTCACCCGCAACCTCGCCGGGGGCTTCCTGGAGGAGGACGCGGAGATCTGGGACGGCGAGGACCGGCTGGTGGCGCAGTCGCGACAGCTGGCACGACTGCTGACCTGAGGGGCTACGGCAGCCCGTCCGGCGTTTGAGGACGCCCCCGCCTCCCCCCTCAGCCCGTCCGGCGTTTGAGGACAACCGCGCGGAGCGCGGTTGCGGGGGTGCGGGGGGGGGGG
>NZ_JBPQTX010000243.1:0-10822 GCF_051386555.1 Streptomyces sp. URMC 126 | reverse complement strand
GCTCCTCAACCGGGCCCGCCACGCCTCCGTCACCGTCCCGACCCCCACCCGGCCCGCCTCCGGCCGACGCCGCCTCGCCCGATCCCACCGGCGGACGGATCAGCGGTACCGGCTCGGCCGGCTCCAGGTCGGGGTCGTCGACGGCGAAGGTGCGCACCCGGCCGGGAGCCGTCGACCAGGGCTCCTCGAACCGTACGGTGACCCGGCCGAGGCCGCTGCCCTGGATCCAGCCGCGGCCGAGCTCGCGGTGCACCACGTCCAGACCGGGCAGCCACCGCCGCGGCGGCGCGGCCTCCCCGTCCGCGGGCCCGTCCCCCGCCCCGCCGGGGGCCGGCAGCGCGCTCCCGCCGCCCTCCGGCGCCGCTTCCGCGGCCTGGGCGGCGGCCTGCGCCTGCGCGAAGAGGTCCTCTTGCGTGTAGTCGGCGAGGCCGCTCACTCCCACGCCCAGCAGCCGCACCCCGGCCGTCGTGTCGACGGCCTCCAGCAGCCGCGCCGCGGCCTCCCGGACGACGGCGGGGTCGTCGGTCGGCCCCCGGAGGGTCTCGGACCGGGTGAGGGTGGAGAAGTCGTACCGCCGCACCTTGATGACGACCGTGCGGCCTGACCGCCCGGCGGCTCTCAGCCGCCGGACGCAGCGGTCGGCGAGGCGGGCGAGCTCCAGCTGGACCCGCGTCCGGTCGGTCAGGTCCTCGGCGAAGGTGTCCTCGACGGAGACGGACTTCGCGTCCCGCTCGGCGACGACGGGACGGTCGTCGTGGCCCGTCGCCAGGGCGTACAGGCCGGCCCCGTGCGCCTTGCCCAGCAGCCGCACCAGCTCCGCCTCGCCCGCCTCGGCGGTCTCGGCGACGGTGTGGATGCCCGCGCGGCGCAGCGTCTCGGCGGTGGCGGGCCCGACACCGGGGATCGTCCGTACCGGCATGGGACCCAGCAGCTCCAGCTCGGTGCCGGGCTCGATCACCACCAGCCCGTCCGGCTTCGCCTGCTCGGAGGCGATCTTGGCGAGCATCTTGGAGCCGGCGAGGCCCACCGACCCACTGACCCCGGTGGCCGCGAGGATGTCCGCGCGCAGCCGCTCCCCCACCGCCCGTACGGCCTCCGTGGACGGCTCGACGCCGCCCGCCTCCAGGTCCACGAACGCCTCGTCGAGGCTCAGCGGCTCCACGAGCGGCGACAGCTCGGCGAGCAGCCCCATGACCACGCCGCTGACCTGTTGGTACAGGCTGAAGCGCGGGGTCAGATAGGCCGCGTTCGGACAGAGCCGGCGGGCCTGGGCCGTCGCCATCGCGGAGTGCACACCGAAGACCCGCGCCTCGTACGACGCGGTGGCCACCACACCGCGCGGGCCGATGCCGCCGACGACGACCGGCTTTCCGCGCAGGCTGGGCTTGGCCGCCTGCTCCACCGAGGCGTAGAAGGCGTCCATGTCGAGATGCAGGATCGTCGGTGAACCTCTCACACCACGCATCGTCCCGCATGGCACTGACAATCGCGCTGACGTGCGACGACGAGACCGCCCGCGCCGCCCGGACGCCGATGCCCACCCTCGCCGGGCGAGACCCGGAAACCGGAGCCGGAGACCACCCGGCACCGACCGCCCGAGCACACGAAAACGGGCCCGGGGAACACCCCGGACCCGCTCACCTCCACCGCGGCCTCAGCCGACCCTCCGCCCGGCCTGACCGGCTCTCGGGCGGCCCGGCTCTCAGCCGGCCCGGTTCCGCCGCCGCGCCAGCTCGTCCGCCGGGTTGTGGCCGATCAGCGTCTCGCCGGTGTCCACCCGCTCCCCGTGCAGCTGGGCGAGCGCGCTCTCGACGTCCCGCCAGACCACCCCGACGGCGATCCCGAAGACGCCCTGGCCTCCCTGGAGGAGCCCGACGACCTCGTCGGGCGACGCGCACTCGTAGACCGTGGCGCCGTCGCTCATCAGCGTCATCTGCGCGAGGTCGGCCATGCCGCGGGACCGCAGGTGGCGGACGGCGGTGCGGATGTTCTGCAGGGAGACGCCGGTGTCCAGCAGCCGCTTGACGATCTTGAGGACGACGACGTCCCGGAAGCTGTAGAGCCGCTGGCTCCCCGACCCGTAGGCGGGCCGCACGCTCGGCTCCACGAGCCCCGTGCGCGCCCAGTAGTCGAGCTGCCGGTAAGTGATCCCGGCCGCCGCGCAGGCGGTGGGCCCGCGGTAGCCGATCGTCTCCGTGCCGGCCGCGGCGTTCCCCCCGGCGTCCCCCTCGTCGGAGCCGCCGGCCCGGGGGCCCCGCTGGGAAGTGACCGCCGCCGCGGGGACGGGAGTGCTTCCCACGCCGCTCAGGCCGTGGGTGGGGCCCCCTCCCACGCCGTTCAGGCTGGGGGGGAGGGTCACCGGTTCGACCGATCCCCCGTGCAGCGGATACGGACTGCCGACCGCTGTACCGTCGCCCGTGCTTCTCACGCCGACCTCCGTCCTTGACCTGCCTTCACGACGGTAGGCAGTCGCTCGGGGTGCGTCAACGATCGCCACACTCGGCACGCCGAGTGATAATCACCCTGAGAGTGGTTTTACGTGTCCCCGAGGGGGAAAGGCTACTCGAATACCCTGCCGCGGCCCCGTTCGCAGGCGCGCGCGGCCCCGGCCGCAGCCCTTCGAGGCCCCGCCCGCGGCCGGTCGGAGGCCACGGGCCGCGCCTCACTGGCTGTTGGTGTCGAAGTCCTCCGGCGAGATCTGGTCGAGGAACTCGCGGAACTTCTCCACCTCGTCCTCCTGCTCGTCGGGGATGGCGATGCCCGCGTCGTCCAGCACGCCGTCACTGCCGTAGATCGGCGTTCCGGTGCGCAGGGCCAGCGCTATGGCGTCGGACGGCCTGGCGCTGACCTCGACTCCGCTGGCGAAGACCAGCTCCGCGTAGAACACGCCTTCGCGCAGGTCCGTGATGCGGACCTCCGCGAGCTGCTGCCCCACCGCCTCCAGCACGTCCTTGAACAGGTCGTGGGTCAGCGGTCGGGCCGGAGCCATCCCCTGCTGTGCGAAGGCGATCGCCGTCGCCTCCCCCGGTCCGATCCAGATCGGGAGGTAGCGGTCGCCTCCCACTTCGCGCAGGAGCACGATCGGTTGGTTGGAGGGCATTTCCACCCGGACACCCACGACATCGAGCTCGTTCACACAGCAACCCTAGGACGTGCTCGGCCGGTTTGGGTAGTCGGGGCCGCTCTCGGTCACTGTCCGCGCGGCTGGAGCGCCGAGCGCACCAGGGCGGCGTGCAGCCGGACGGAGAGCCCGGCCAGCTCCCGGGCGGTGGCCTCGGCGTGGGCCCTGGTCTGCGGGTTACGGTGCCGGCGCAGTGGTGCGACCACCTGTTCGACCAGGCCCGCCTCGCGGTCGGCCGCGGCCTTCACGGCCCGCAGGTGCCGCGGCTCCAGCCCGAATCGCCCCAGGTCGGCGACGAGGCGGGCGACGGCCACGGAATCGGGCCCGAATCCGCCGTCCGGGTGGGGGACGACGAGACCGTACGACTCCCATTCCACGAGCTCGCCCTCGGTCGCCCCGGTGAGCTCCAGCAGCTCGGCGCGGCCGATCCGCGCCTGGGGCCCGGTGGGGACGGGCTCCGGACCGGTCTCCACCGGATCCTCGGCCCCCGGATCCGGCTCCATGAGGCCGAGGCCGTCCCGTGGCTGCCCGGGGGCGGGCAGCGGGACCCGCTCGCCCCGGGCCAGCGCGTCCAAGTGCTCGCGGATGACCTTCAGCGGCAGATAGTGGTCGCGCTGCATCCGCAGCACCTGGGCCAGCCGCTCCACGTCCGCCGTGCTGAACTTGCGGTAGCCGGACGGCGTGCGCTGCGGCTCGACCAGGCCCTCCGCCTCCAGGAAACGGATCTTGGAGATGGTGACCTCGGGAAATTCCTCACGCAGCAGGTTGAGCACCGTTCCGATGCTCACCAGCCGGCCCTCCGCACCGGTGGTGCCGGAGGAGCCGGCACCGCCCGACGGTGTCTGAAGCATGGCCCTTCCCTTGGAGTCTCCCGGACGCGGTCCGGTCCGGTCCGGGAGCGGTCAGATGCCCCGCTGGCTGCCGAAGAAGACCAGGCGGTACTTGCCGATCTGCACCTCGTCGCCGTTCGACAGCACCACCGAGTCGATCTGCTCCCGGTTGACGTACGTGCCGTTGAGGCTGCCGACGTCCGTGACGGTGAAGCCGCCGTCCGGGTTGCGCCGGAACTCCACGTGGCGGCGGGAGACCGTGACGTCGTCGAGGAAGATGTCGCTCTGCGGGTGCCGGCCCGCCGTCGTCACCTCGCCGTCCAGCAGGAAACGGCTCCCCGAGTTGGGACCGCGCCGGACGACCAGCAGCGCCGAGCCCAGGGGCAGCGCCTCCACGGCGGCCTGGGCCTCCGGGGAGAGCGACGGGATGGCCGTCTGGCCCGTGGTCTCGGAGTCGTACGCCTCCAGACCGGAGATGGAGATCGTGGACGTGGTCTCCGAGGCGCGCTCGGCGACGGCACCCGGCCGCAGCGGCGCACCGCAGTTGGAGCAGAACCGGCTGTTCTCGCCGTTCCGGTGACCACACCTCGTACAGACCGGCAAGGCAGCCCCTTCCCCCGCACCCGACATCGGCGTACCGAGACCTATGCGCGCGGTCGCCGTGGGATCGCCGGGAGGAACTCCCTGGCCGCCCTGGGCGGCGCCGGGGGCACCCGGCTGGTCACGGAACAGGGGACGCCCCTCGTGACCCCGCTCGTCGCCTTCCATCGGGCCCTGGGCCCGGTGGCGCGCGGAACCGCCGCCGCTCTGGCGGGAGCTCTTGCCGAACAACTTCGCAAACAACTTCACGGGCGATTCCCCTTGACCGAAACAGACCCGCCCGTGGGGCAGGACAAACCCTCGCTGCACACACCGTCCGACCTGGACATCCTTACAACGTCCATGGCCGACAGACAGTTTCCATCACGCACCCCCATCTTGGTGCGCCGACCCCCCGCAACTTCCCGCCCTCCCCGCAGAGCCCCTGCGTTCGCCCGCCTCACCGCGATGACGACCGAGCGTAGTCAGGCCGCTTCGCCGGACGCAAGGCGTCGACAACGATCTTCTCAGACCGGGAGATCTCCACCCCGGCCTGCTCCTTCTGCAGAGTCTGCACCACACCACCGGGGATGTTGAGAGCGGGCTTCAGATCGTCGGGCTTGCCGATGACCTTGAACTTGTAAGGCTGCGACACCTTCTTGCCGTCGATCTCCACCTTCCCCGCGGTACCGGAGAAATATGTGTCGGCGGCCACCCGGACATCGTTGAGCTGGATCGCCTCGGCGCCGGCCGCCCGCAGCTCCTGGACGGCGTCCAGCAGCATGTCGGGATCCACCGCCCCCTTGCCGTCGCTCACCGTGAGGACGATGCCGGGCCCCTGCGCGGCCACCGTGCCAGCCAGGATGCCGAGCTGCTGCTCCTTCTGCGCCGTCTGCTTACGGGCCTCAGCGGCCTGGTTGGAACTGCTCTCCAGCTCCGTCCGCTGCCCCTCCAGCTTCCGCTTCTCGTCCTCGAGCCGCTTGGTGCGGTTGTCGAGTTCGTCCAGGATCCGCACCAGGTCCTCCTGACGCGCGCCGCGCAGCACACTGCTCTCGCTGTTCGACCGCACCTGGATCGCCAGCCCCAGGCCCAGGACGCACAGCAGCAGGGCGACGGTCAGCTGCGCCCGGGTGAACCGGGGCGGCCACAGACCCTTCACCAGCCGCTGACGCCCGGTCAGGGGCGGTTCCGCCGACGCCTCGGGGGCGGCGGTCGCCGACGGACCGCCGTCCTCCGGCTGCTCGTCCGTGGACCGGGCCCCGGCGTTCGCCGGGCCTTCCGGTTCCACCGGTTTCCCCGGTTTCCCGTCTTTACCCACAGTCACCGATTTCTCGGGCTTCTCCGGGGTCTCCGGTTTCTCGGGGGTCCCCTGGGGGCCCTTCCGCTCCTCGGGCGTGTCGTCGTCGCTCATCGGCCTCACGCCCGGAAGACGTGCCGCCGGATGGCGGCGGCGTTGGAGAAGATGCGGATGCCCAGGACGACCACCACGCCGGTGGACAGCTGGGCCCCGACGCCCAGTTTGTCGCCCAGGAAGACGATGAGGGCCGCGACGACCACGTTCGACAGGAACGACACGACGAAGACCTTGTCGTCGAAGATGCCGTCCAGCATCGCCCGGAGCCCGCCGAACACCGCGTCCAGGGCCGCGACGACGGCGATGGGGAGGTAGGGCTCGACCGCCGTCGGCACCACGGGGCGGACGACCAGTCCGACCACGACTCCCACGATGAGGCCCAATACGGCGATCACGATGTGCCCTTCCCTGTGTCGGCGGCGCGGCCGGCCGCGCCGCCCCCCTGCGGCCGTGCGGTTCGTACGGTCAGACTCGGCGCGGCCGGCAGCCGCATGTCACCCTCGACGGAGACACTCGCTCTGACCCCGTAGTTCTGCTGGAGGACGTGCAGGTACTGGCCGTCGACGCTGTCCTGGAACGAGGTGCTCATCCGCCGGCCGTCGCCGATCGCCAGCACCGTGTACGGCGGCGCCAGCGGCGTGTTGTCCACCAGTATGGCGTCCCCGGCCGCCCTGATCGCCGACAACGAGGTCAGACGCTGGTCGTTGATCGCGACGGCTTCCGCCCCGGCCTGCCAGAGGCCGTTGACGACGCGTTGCATATCACGGTCGCGCACCCGGCCGGTGTCCGAGAACCCGTTGCTCTCCCGGGGGCCGCCGCCTCCGCTCTTCGCCTGCTTGGCGTCGTCGACGACCACCTTGACCCCGGGCCCCCGCACCTCCGTGGCCCCGGCGAGGAGGGAGACCAACTCGGCCTTGTCCCCGCCGTGTTCCTCCAGGGCCTCGCGCTGCCGGTCCCCGACGCTCTCCCGCAGCCCGTTGACGTTCTTCTGCAGCGCCTCCGCGGCGGCCGTCTCCTTCTCGATGCGGCCGATGAGCTGTTCGCGCTCCTTGGCCAGCGTCGGTGCCGATATGCGCGCCTGCGCGGCGCCCAGCGTCACCACCACGGCGGCCAGCAGCAGCGCCGCGGCCAGCCCCAGCTTCGCCCGGAGCTTGCCCGGCAGCCCCGCGCCGCCCTCGGCCCGCCGGGCCGCCGCCTCCGCGTAACCGTCGTCCAGGCTGTGGTCCATCACATTGGTCAGCAGCGACATGGAGGCGTCGGGGCGCGGCGGCGGTGCGGGGGTCCTCCGAACGGGGGGCTGCTGCGACATGCCGCACATCGTCGCACGTCGGGGGCGTCGTCTCCCAATGGCCCCACCGGCGTGCCGGAACGGGACCGGGAAGACGACGCCCCGGTGCGCGACGCGGGACGGCCGCGGCCCGTCCGTACGGGCCGCGGCCGCCGGGGACGCTAGCGTCCGGCGCCGTCCACGACGGCGGACCACTCGTCCAGCAGCGCCTGGGCGGAGGCGTCGTCAGGACCCTCGGCCCACAGGTGCGTCACGGCCTCGGCCGGGTCGGGCAGCACCATCACCCACCGCCCGTCGGCCTCCACGACCCGGACGCCGTCGGTCGTGTCCACCGAGCGGTCGCCGGCGGCCTCGACCACCTGACGCATCACCAGGCCCTTGACCGCCCACGGGGTGGCCAGGTCCCGCCGCAGGACGTGCGCCCGCGGGATCCGCGCGTCGATCTGACTCAGCGTGAGCTGGGTCCGGGCCACCAGGCCCACCAGCCGGACGAAGGCCGCCGTGCCGTCGAACACACTGCTGGACTCCGGCACGATGAAGCCGCCGCGCCCGTCGCCGCCGAAGATGGTCGAGTCCGCCCGGCCGACCCGGGTCAGGTCGTCCGGCGAGGTCGTCGTCCACTCCACCTGCGTACCGTGATACGCGGCCACCTGCTCCGCGATCCGGGTGGTGGTGACGGGCAGCGCCACACGTCCGGACCGCCGCTCCGCGGCGACCAGGTCGAGCAGGACCAGCAGCGCGCGGTCGTCCTCGACGATCCGCCCCCGCTCGTCCACCAGCGAGATCCGCTCGCCGACGGGGTCGAAGCGGACGCCGAACGCGGCCCGCGCGGACGAGACGATCTCCCCGAGCCGGACCAGGCCGGACCGCCGGGCGTCGGCGGTCTCGGTGGGCCGTGCCTCGTCCAGCCCGGAGTTGATGGTCAGCGCCTCCACCCCGAGCCGGCCGAGGAGGCTGGGCAGGACGAGGCCCGCGCTGCCGTTCGACGCGTCCACGACGACCTTCAGGCCGGCCTCGGCGACCCCCGAGGTGTCGATGGACCGCAGCAGCGAGCCCGTGTACGAGTCGTAGACGCTCGACGGGAAGGACAGGTCGCCGATCTCCCCGGGGAACGCGCGCCGGTACTCCTGGCGGGCGTACACCCGGTCCAGCTTCCGTTGTCCGGCCTGCGACAGGTCGGCGCCGCGCTCGTCGAAGAACATGATGTCGACGGAGTCCGGCACCCCGGGCGTCGTACGGATCATGATGCCGCCGGCACTGCCCCGCGCGGTCTGCTGCCGCGCCACGGGGAGCGGGACGTTCTCCAGGTCCCGCACCTCGATGGCGCTGGCCTGGAGGGCCGAGATGACGGCACGCTTCAGGGCGCGGGCGCCTCGGGAGTGGTCGCGGGCCGTGGTGACCGTGGCGCCCTTCTTGAGCGTCGTGGCGTACGCGCCGGCCAGCCGGACGGCCAGCTCCGGGGTGATCTCCACGTTGAGGATGCCGGACACCCCGCGCGCGCCGAACAGGTGCGCCTGACCGCGGGACTCCCAGATCACCGAGGTGTTGACGAACGCGCCGGCCTCGATCGTCTTGAAGGGGTAGACGCGGACGTTCCCCTGGATGATCGATTCCTCGCCGACGAGGCACTCGTCACCGATGACGGCGCCGTCCTCGATCCGGGAGGCGCGCATGATGTCGGTGTTCTTGCCGACGACGCAGCCGCGCAGGTTGCTCTGCGGCCCGATGTAGACGTTGTCGTGGACGACGGCCTTGTGCAGGAACGCGCCGCTCTTCACGACGACGTTGGAGCCGACGACGGTGTGCTCGCGGAGCTCGGCGCCGGCCTCGACCTTGGCGTAGTCGCCGATGTAGAGGGGGCCGCGCAGTTCGGCGTCCGGGTGGACTTCGGCACCCTCGGCGACCCAGACGCCGGGGGAGATCTCGAAGCCGTCTATGTCGACGTCCACCTTGCGTTCGAGGACGTCGGCCTGGGCCTTGACGTAGCTCTCGTGGGTGCCGACGTCCTCCCAGTAGCCCTCGGCGACGTAGCCGTAGATGGGCTTGCCTTCCTTCATCAGCTGGGGGAAGACGTCACCCGACCAGTCGACGGGGACGTCCGGCGCCACGTAGTCGAAGACCTCGGGCTCCATGACGTAGATGCCGGTGTTCACCGTGTCGGAGAAGACCTGGCCCCAGGTCGGCTTCTCCAGGAAGCGCTCGACCTTTCCGGCCTCGTCCACGATGGTGATGCCGAATTCGAGCGGGTTGGGCACCCGGGTGAGGCAGACGGTGACGAGGGCGCCCTTTTCCTTGTGGAACCGGATCAGATCCGTCAGGTCGAAATCGGTGAGGGCGTCGCCCGAGATGACGAGGAAGGTGTCGTCCTTGAGGGCCTCTTCCGCATTCTTGACGCTGCCCGCCGTGCCGAGGGGCTTTTCCTCGTTGGCGTAGGTGAGCTCCATACCGAGCTCTTCGCCGTCGCCGAAGTAGTTCTTCACCAGTGAGGCGAGGAACTGGACGGTGACCACCGTCTCCGTGAGCCCGTGCCGCTTCAGGAGCCGGAGCACATGCTCCATGATCGGGCGGTTGGCCACCGGCAGAAGCGGTTTGGGCATGCTTGAGGTCATGGGGCGAAGGCGGGTGCCTTCGCCACCGGCCATCACGACGGCCTTCATGTCGGAAGCGTCCTCCTTGAGAGATGACGGACCGCCGACCAATTCCCCCGAGCCCTTCCGGCGAACGTACGCGGGAACGTACCGTTACGACGGGACTACGACGGGATCAGTCGGCTGTGGTATCCGCCTTGACCAGTCGGCGGACTTGAACCACATAGAGGATCCCTGCCCACCAATAGAGGGTTGTACCCCATCCTGCGAACGCCCATCCGAAAATAGTTGCGGGCAGCTGTAGCCAGCCGTCATTGTCACTGAGAAGCAGCAGCGGGAACGCGTACATCAAGTTGAAGGTCGCGGCCTTGCCCAGGAAGTTCACCTGAGGCGGCGGGTATCCGTGCCGCCTCAGGATCCACACCATGACCGCCAGCATCGCCTCACGGGCCAGGAGGGCCGCGGTGAGCCAGAGCGGCAGGATCTCCCGCCAGGTCAGGCCGACCAGAGTGGAGAGGATGTAGAGCCGGTCGGCGGCGGGGTCGAGCAGCCGGCCGAGGCTGCTGATCTGGTTCCAGCGCCGTGCGAGCTTCCCGTCGAGGTAGTCGCTGACACCGCTCAGCGCCAGCACCAGCAGCGCCCATCCGTCACACTGCGGCCCGTCGAAGACGGGCTGGAGAATCAGCCACAGGAAGAGGGGGACGCCGGCTAGGCGAGCCATGCTGAGGATGTTGGGGATGGTGAGGACGCGGTCGGTCTGGACGCGCGTCTCCTGGACCTCCACCCGGGGGCCTCCTGTGGGACGGTTCCTGTTGATTTCTTCTTGACCTTACCGGTAGCCGGGGCGCCCGGTATGCGCGGGTGGGCGTGGTCATGCCCCAGCGCGGAGAGCACCGAAAACCCGCGGGGCGCAAACGCCCCGTAAACGCAAGTAAGCCCTGACAGAGAGCGATGCTCCCCATCAGGGCTTACTTTCACATTTAGCTCGGCGGCGTCCTACTCTCCCACACGGTCCCCCATGCAGTACCATCGGCGCTGAAAGGCTTAGCTTCCGGGTTCGGA
>NZ_JBPQTX010000242.1:0-10841 GCF_051386555.1 Streptomyces sp. URMC 126 | reverse complement strand
GTCCCCCCTGCACCTCATGGGACGCACCATCACCGCAGGTCACGCCGTGGGACGTCCCACGAGCACCCCAACTCCCTGCGAACACTGGTCCGGCGTGGGCCGGCCCGCCAGAGTCGGCGGTGCTCAGCGGACGGTGCGGACGGATCGCGCCGTCCTTCCGAACCACGGGGGAAGGAACCCGAATGACCCACGCACGCAAGCGCGTCGCCCTGACCGCCGCGACCGCCGTCCTCGGCGGCGTCCTGGCCGCGGCCCCGGCCATGGCCGCCCCGGCCGCCACGCCCGCCCCGGCCGCCGCCGCCCCCGCCGCGCGGACGGCCGGCGCCCAGGGCGACGCGGCGCTGAAGACCACCTGGGTCCGCGTCTGGGGCCCGGCGAAGATCTCGGCCTCCTACCTCAACTCGCACGGCAAGAAGTGGCAGTCGCAGAACTACACCATGCCCCGGCCCGCCAACTCGGCCCGGGTCAAGCTCCAGTGCTGGAACAACGGCGACGGCGGCAAGGCCCGGGTGCGGATCAAGGACATGACCACCGGGAAGATCCTCGCCAGCAGCGGGTTCCGGCCGTGCGACTGGAAGCCGTACTACGCCACGAGCAACTACGCCACGGGCCACCAGCTGCGGGTGCTGCTGGACGCCAAGGGCAAGGCGCACACCACCGACGTCACGGCGTACCGCGGGTACTGAGCCCGTCCGGTGTGACCGGGCCGCTGTGACCGGGCCGCCGGTCCCCTGTGGCGCGGGGGACCGGCGGCCCTCCGGAGGCCGCTAGCCCAGCTCCAGGCTGGTCACCGCGAACACCCGGTCCGCCGGCGTCCCGGGGACCGGTCCCGCGTACATGCGGACGGAGTGCCAGTCCGAGGTCAGGCCGCGCCCTTCGGCGAGGGCGGAGGCCGCCGCGTTCGGCTCGGGCATGTCCAGGCACACCCGCTCGTCGGGGCCGAGGTGCGCGGTGAGCGCGTCGAACAGGGCCTCGGCGTCCTCGCGGGTGTCGGCGAAGAGCGGGCCGATCCGGTGGCCCTCGTGCGCGGGGCGGATCAGGCCGTAGCCGGTGACGCGCCCGTCGCGCACCAGCACCCGGGCGGTGCGCTCCGGGCCGTCGAGCCAGCGGGCGAGGAAGGCGCGGCGCTCGGCGGGGAAGCACTTCCGGTCGTAGGCGACGACGGCGTCCAGGCGGTCCGCGGTCAGGGGGTGGACGCCGGCCGCCGTGCCGCCGGACCGGGCCGGGCGGCCCGTCCAGCGCAGGGTGCGGCAGGCGGAGACGAAGCCGGAGCGCTTGTACGTCTCCTCCTGCTCCGGCACGGCGTCCAGGCCGACCGTCCGGGTGCCGGCGTGCGGGAAGGCCGCGCGCCAGGTGGCCAGGCCGAGGCCGCGGCCGCGCAGGTCCGGGGCGACCAGGTAGAAGCCCAGGAAGGCGTAGTCCGGCCCGTGGTTGACGACCGATATCGCGGTGGCGATCCGCCCGTCGAGCCGGCCGGTGAAGAAGCCGTCCGGATCGGTGGGGAGGAAGCGGTCCGCGTCGCCGAGGCCGGGGTTCCAGCCTTCCTCGGTGGCCCACGCCACGACCTGCCGCCAGTCCTCCGCCGAGGCGGTGGTGACGGCGAGGTCGGCTGCGTCGATGGGGTGCATGGTGCTGGGGTTCCTTTCACGGGTGGACGAGGGATGGGCTACGGGTGGAGTACGTCGGGAGGCATACCCCACGGGGGGCGCTATCGGCCCCGCGGGCCGTGGGGTCAGATGAGGTCCATCGCCGCGACCTCGTCCGGACTGCCGTAACTGACCGGGCCCTTGAAGCGCCGCCGGGCGGACGCGAACCACCACACCGTGGCGATCAGCAGGACCACGCCCAGGGCGATCGGCGCGTAGTTGAAGGACTCGGCGGTGATCGGGGACGCCTGCGGCAGCATGAACAGCAGGTTGCTGATCACGATCCAGGCGACGGCGACGAAGGCCACCGGCCGCCCGAACCGGCCGAGGTTCCATGGGCCGGGCTCGAACTCCTTCAGCCGCAGCCGCAGGAAGATGGGCACCCCGTAGGCGAGGAAGAGCCCCACCACGTTGACGCTGACGACGGCCGTGAACGCGACGTGCGACCACCAGCCGGGGATGACGAGCACCAGGGCGCAGGCCGCCGCCAGCCACACGGCCTTGACGGGGGTGCGGGTGCGCTCCGAGACGGAGTGCCACAGCCGGGAGCCGGGCATGGCGCCGTCACGGGAGAAGGCGAAGATCTGCCGGGTGTTGCTGGTCATGTTGGCCAGCCCGCAGAAGAGCATCGCGCCGATGACGAGCAGCAGGAGCAGCTTGGCCGTGGTCAGCCCGAGCGCGTCGATGAGGATCTGCACCGGCGGGGCGGAGGCGGCGGCCTCGGCGGCGTAGTCGCGCACGGCGTACACCAGGGCGAGCATCAGGACGAGGCCGGTAAGGGCGGAGCAGCCGATGGCCCGGATGATGCCGCGCGGCGCGTTGACCGTGGCGCGGACGGTCTCCTCCGACATGTGGAAGCTGCCGTCGAAGCCCGTGAACGTCCAACTCGTCACCAGCAGGCCGAGCATGCCCGCGTAGACGGCGTTCGAGAAGCCGGTGTTGTTGACGAAGTGGGTGGCGAAGGACGCCGACTGGTGCTCGGAGGGCACCGCGATCAGGCAGGTGACGATGACCACCAGGCCGATCAGCAGCCACCACACGGAGATCCGGTTGACGATGGCGACCAGCCGCACGGTGTAGGTGTTGGCCAGGGCCTGGATCAGCAGGATGACGGCGGTGATGCCGACGGTCTGCTGGGCCGTCGGTGCGTACGAGGGCCACTGCAGGGCAACGAACGACTGGATGAAGGTGGCGGCGGCGTAGTCCGTGGCGGCGGTGCCGCCCACCTGCCCGATGAAGTTGAGCCAGCCCGTGTACCAGGACCAGGCGCCCTGGTGCCGCTTGGCCAGCTTGCCCGCGGAGAAGTAGAGCGCGCCGCTGGTCGGGTAGGCGGAGGCGATCTCGGCCATCGAGGCGCCGACGAACAGCACCATGACCGAGACCCCGATCCAGCCGAAGATCAGGATCCGGGGGCCGCCGGCGTTCATGCCGAAGCCGAAGGAGGAGAAGATCCCGGACAGGATGTTGATGATGGTGAAGGAGATGGCGAAATTGTCGAACGCCCGGAATCTCCGCGTGAGTTTGCGCGGATAGCCCATGGCGTGCAGCGTCGCGTCGTCGTCCATCGCGACGTGGGCGGCCTGCCGGTGGGCTCGGGCGTGAGCGGGGGAGAAGGACTCCGACACGGACAGCGGCTTTCTGCGAGGGGACGGGGAACGGGCCGGACGCCGGGCGGCTCACGCGGCGTCCGGTGGTGCGGTGGTGCCGGTGGTGCGGGGTGGCGCGGGTGGTGCGGCCCGGCGGCCGGTCAGGGCGAGCCGGGCGCCGGCAGTCCACACCGCCGGCGGGCCTTGCTGAGCTGTTCCTCGGGGCTGCCGAAGGCGCTCCACGGCATGCGGGACGCGTAGGGGCCCATGGTGGTGAAGACGGTCCGGGCCTCGTCGAGGCAGCCGGCCATGTAGAGCGCGTGCGCCAGGTAGGCGAGGTCGAGGACGGGCGTGAACCGGTACCCGGGCACCTCGGGCAGCCACCGCGCGTAGACCTCCAGCGCGAGCGTCTTCCAGCGGCGCTGGCCCCAGACGCGGTCCGCGAAGGGGTCGGCGCGCGGGTCGTAATCCTCCACCAGCGTCACCAACGGCAGGAGGCGCAACGGGGAGTTGGCGGGCGCGCGGTTGGCCAGGAACTCCGCGACGTCCCAGCGGGCGCTCGCCGAACCGCCGTGCCGGGCGAAGTAGAAGGAGAGGAAGCGGTGGTGCGCCTCCCGGTTCCACGGGTCCAGCGTCAGGGCCCGGGAGAACAGCGACCACGGACCGGACGGCGCGGTGAGCATCCCCGGGGGAGCGGGGTCGCGGACCCGTCCGGTGCGGGCCAGCGCCAGCCGGGCCACCCAGGGGGTGGGGTCCTTGGGCGCCATCTGCGCTGCCTGGTCGCAGGCCGCCTCGGCGATCCGGAGCAGGGACGCGGTCCTGCGGTCCCGGGTGTCCGCCATGCGCAACGCCCGTAACATCGCCACCCGGGCCCACAACAGGGCGGCGTCCGGGCCCGGTTCCTCGGCCAGCCAGCGCTCCGCGAGATCCGAGTCCGCGGCCATCGAGGCGAGGACCAGGGACCGGTGCGCCCGGGTGGCGAAGTCGTCCCGCACGTCGTGCAGGATCGCGTGGGCACTGTGGTAGCGGCCCGCCTGCACCTCGACGCACGCCTGGGCCAACTCGTGGTCGTCGGCGGCCGGATGCCACACGTACCGACCTTCGAACGAGCCAGCGACCATGCTCACCTGCCACCCTGTCGCAACACATCGGGACGCGCCCCGACCGGGCGCACCTCACCGGAACCGCGCAACTCGCCCGTGTCCGGACGGCGTCCGGATCCGCGCGTGGTCGGACGCTCACCGGCCGTGAACCCCACCCTACTCAGGACCACCACGTCCCGAGAGGCATCCGGACGATCCAATCCCGCATACTTTCGATTTTTGTCACCTCCGTATTCTGGCGGAGGGTAACCGGAATGAAACCTTCCGTAAGACTTTACGTTGGGCCGATGCACAAAACGGCCGTGCCGAACGCCATTACCGGCGAAGGGGAAGAGAGCGCGCCACCGCGACGCCTCCCCGTGCGGCACGGCGGACTCGGCAGCGGCCCGCCGCGCCCGGTACATGATCGAAACGACCGGAGGGACCACCAGTTCCGTGAACCCACATCACACGGCCGACCTGTTGAGCGCGGCGGTCTTCGCACGCGTCTTCGGCAGTGACGCCCTCGCCCTGCTGCGCCGCGCCGCCGCCGCCGGTGTCCGCATCGGCATCAGCGAACTGCGCCGCGGCCCCCGCGGGCGGCGGGGAGGCGAGAGGTGACGGCACCCTCCCGAGCCAGTACGTTTCCCGTGACCGGACTGCCCGCCGACTACCGGGCGTTCCACCAGCTCTACCGCGCCGCCTACGTGCACTGGGCCGAGCTCTACCTCGGCAACCGCCACGACGCGGAGGAGGCCGTCGACCAGGCCTTCGAGGACCTGTACTTCACCTGGACCGAGGTCCTGAGAACCGAGAACCCCAACGCCTACGCCTGGGCCGTGGTCAGACACCGGACGATCGACTGCGCCCGGGCGCGCGGCCGGCGCCCCACCGTCATCGACACCGCCGCCTTCGAGACCACCGCCCTGCGGCACGCCGTCGACCCCATCGGCGAACTGGAGCAGAGCCTGTCCGTCTACAAGGCGATCTGCGCCCTGCCGGCGCGCCAGCACGACGTCATCGTCCTGCACTACTGCCTCGGCTACAGCGTCCGGGAGACCGCCGACATCATGGGCATCACCGAGGGCGGGGTGCGCTCCACCGCCCGGCACGCCCGCCACCGCCTGCACGACGCGCTCGGACTGGAGAGAGAAGAGGAGCACCGGTGACCGGAACACTCGACCACGTGCTGGCCAAGGCCCGGCTCGACCCGTGCCCCTACCCGAGCGCGGAGGTCGAGCGGGCCGAGGCCCGGCTCGCCGTCCGGCTCACCGAGCGCATGTGGCACGGCGCGCTGTACTTCGACGACCAGATGGAGCCCGCGCGCACCGCCGCCGTACGCGCCGCCCAGCGCAACTACCTGCCCCACCGCGCCTTTTACCGCCAGTTGCGCAGCCTCTGCAAGACCGTCGTCGCCCACGACCTCCACAAGCTCGGCACCCTCCTCGCCGACCGCCTCCTCGAACCCGAGGGCGCCCTCGTCCTCGGCTGCGTCCTCCAGCTCGCCGACCGCGAGGACAGCGCCCGCTTCTGGTGGCAGTTCGGCGCCGGCGCCGACGACACCGGCGCCGCCTGCTGCCTCTACCTGCACCACATGGCGCTCGGCGAGCGGCGGGAGGCCGAACTGTGGCGGCGGCAGGCGGGGCTGGAGGCGCTGATGCCGGAGACTCCGGAGGAGATCGACCGGAACGACCTCAACATGGCGCTGCAGATGCTCGACGGGCTGCGGGAGGGGGAGGGGTTCTCGCCGGCGGCGACGGCGGTCATCGCGTATGTGCCCGACGCGCTCGGCTTCGTCGAGGAGGTCGATCTGCCGCTCCCGCAGCCGGACTTCCCGGAGCGGATCGGGGAGTTGACGGCGGCTTGTTGAGCCCCGCGCCCTCACGGTCAAGGCGGTGACGGCCGGGCAGTCGATCAGGTGGAAGTGGTCAGCCCCGGTGGGCGGTGTTCACGCCGGCGAGCGGTTTCGCGGCGGTTTCCGGTGACCGGTGGGGGCCGTCCCTTCGGCCGCGGTGAGACGGATGTGCGGGCGTGCGACAGAAGTTTGCACGCGAGGCACTGATCTCCGGCCGGCCGTTTTGACCGTCCGCTCATCACACCGGTACCTCTCATGGCCCGGCGGGGTGCCCTCGCCGGTCATGACAGGAGTCACCATGGACAACCCGCCGAACCAGCACCGGGAAAGGGAGTGCGGACGGGCCCGGCGCGCCCCGTCCGTCTCCCGCCCCCGGACCGTCGCGCACACCTGCGCCCTGCTCGCCGCCGGCCTTCTCGCCACGAGCCTCCTCGGCGGTCAGGCCGCCACCCCCGCCCGGGCCGCCGCCCCCCAGCACGGCCGGAAGATGTTCGACAAGGCCTATGGCGTCGCCCAGCCCTGGAAGGTGCCCAAGGGCGTCACGGCGGTCACCATCTCGGTCTGGAGCGGTGGCGGCGGTGGCGGCAGCGCGGGCGGCTTCATCAAGTGCCACCTCGACGGGCTGAGGGCCGGCAGGACTCTGTACGTCCGGCCGGGCATCGGTCTCCCCAGTGGTGAGCAAGGGGCGGGCGGCAGCGCCGGCGGGCCGGGCAAGGGAGGCGGCAGCACCTTCGGCGGCGGCACCAACGGGAGCAGCGGTGGTGCCGGCGGTGACGGTCGGGACTCTTCCGTCTTCGTGGACGTCTACACGTCCCGTGTGCGGGACGCGAACAATCACACGCTCGTCTCCGCACCGCGGGGGGCGAACGGCGGGCCGGGCAAGGGGGGTGTCCGCGGAGGAGGCGGTGAGGGCGGCTACAACGGGGAGTACAGCAGCGGCTATCCCGGTAAGGGCGGCAGCGAGACGGTCGGCGGGCTGGGAGGGGCCGGCGGCCGATTCCAGGCAGAGGACGGGTTCGTCTGCCAGACCCCCCAGGGAAAGCCTGCCCTTCCCGTCGAGGTCGTGGACGGCGCGAGCGGAAGCGGCGGAAAGGCCGGGGGCCGCGGCATTTTCGGTGGTCACGGCAAGGATGGCGGCTACGGAGGGTCGGCGTTCTCCGGTGGTTCGAGCGGTGCCGGGAGCGGCGGCGGGCGTGGCGCGCACGGCCGGCGCTACGGCAGCGGGGGGCACGGCGGCAGTGGCGGTCACGGCGGCCACGGAGGGAGCGGGGGTGATGGCGGCAGCGGCCAGTCCAAGCACAATCAGCACGTCGAGGACGGCCACGCGGGCAGTCCGGGCCAGGCCGGCACCCCAGGCAAAAACGGCCATGACGGCGCCGTTCTCATCGAATGGTGACCGGCTTCCCCGGAGCGGATCGGTGACCACCAGCCCGTCCGGCGTTTGAGGACAACCGCGCGGAGCGCGGTTTCGGGGGTGCGGGGGGGGGGGCCCCCCCACCCCCCCCCCCCCCCCCCCCCCCCCCCCCCCCCCCCCCCAAGAAACGGGAAGGGGAGGGACCGGGGCGCGGCCCGCCGCGGGCGCTACCCCAGCGCCCGCAACCCCGGCACGAAGGTGACGAGCACCGGCACGAACGGAACGAACGCCGCCGCGGCGCTCAACCGAAGCCGGTGAGCCGTGCTCAGCCGAGGCCCCGGCGCCAGCAGCCGGTCCACCCGGCGGGGCACCTGGGCGGTGTGGGCCGAGCAAGGGTCGAACACCCCGCGGTCCTCGTTGAGTTCGACGAGCGCGAGCGCCGTCGTCAGCCGGCCGAACCGCCGCGACGCGACATCATCGGCGGCCAGCTCCACCAGGTGGTGCACCCGGTCCCGGAACGCGGCGAACACCGGCACCTGCGGAAAGCCGTTGGCCAGCGCGGACGAGCAGTGCAACAGCCAGTCGTGGCGCGCCCGGACGTGACCCTGCTCGTGGGCGAGAAGCGCGTCGAGCTGGGAGTCGTCGAGGCGGCGCAGCGCCCCGGTGGTGATGACGAGCCGCGGCGTGGGGCCGCCGCGCAGCAGCCACGCGTCCGGCCGGTCGCACTCCAGCAGCACCAGCCGCTCGCCGTCCGGCTCCTCGCCGGGCAGCCGGGGCGAGCGGACGAGGAGGTCGGCCCGGCGTTGCCGGCGCCGGGCGCGGGCGCCGCGGATCTCCCGGGTGAGCATGGCGGCCGTCCAGACCGCCCCGCAGGCGAGCGCGACGGCCAGGGGCGCGGCCAACGCGCCGTACCCGCCGAGGGCGTAGGCCTCGACGACGGCGCTCGGCGCGGGGGCGAAGACGTTGCCGCGCACGGCCTCCCAGGCCGCGGCGGCGCTCAGGGCCATGGCGAGCGCGCAGCACAGCAGCACGGCCGCGACCACGCACTGCCACACCCAGAGGGCCAGCACCGGTTCACGGTCGGGCCAGTCGGTGCGGGCCAGAACGCGGGGCGCCAGCAGCGCGAGCAGCGCGCCGAGGGCCAGCAGCGCGAGTGGGACGAGCATGGGTGTGCCTTCCCTCGGATCCGTCCACGGCAGCGTGGAGTCCTGTGGGTCCAGTCCTGGGGTGAGAGTAGTGGACCTACGTATCCCCGTGCAGTGGCAGGGCCCACGGCGCTGTGGCGCGAACGCGGGACCAGGGCGCCCCGCCCGTTCCTCACATCGTCAGCAGCATCACCAGCATCCCTATCCCCATGGAAACCCGGCAGGCGCCGGTCAGTTCGAACCGGCCGCGCGCCAACGGCGGCGCCGCCGTACCCGGGGACGCGCCGCCGGGGGACGCCGCCCCCGGAGCCACCCCGGGAGCCGCTCCCGAAGCGGCGCCCGATGCCGCGCCCGACGTCGCACCCGTGGTCGTCCCCGCCACCGGCACCGGGACGATCGCGGCGAGCGTCCGCACCACGTACACCGCGAAGTAGACCAGCAGCAGTCCGGTCAACAGCGGTGTCCCGGCCGGGTGATGACCGGCACCGTGCCCGCCGCCGTCCCCGTGGCCCCCCGCGGACGTACCGGCCATGGCCAGCGCCATGTACACCATCGCGAACGACCCCACCGCGTGATGCAGCCGGTGGGGGTCGGCGCCGCGCCGGGCCGCGACGAGCGCGTGCACCCCCACGGCCCCGAACAGCACGGCGAACGCCACCGCCCCCCACGGCCGCTCCGCCGGCATCGTGACCGGGGCCGCCATGGCCGCCATGCCGAGCCCCATCACCGCGTCGTCCCGGGCGGCCCGGCGCTCCCCCGCCGCGCCGGACCGGGCCCGGCGCAGGCAGTACGCGCCCGCCGCGGTGCCCACCACCACCAGCAGCCACCCGACCAGCGGTGGTCCGTGCACCCCACACCTCCCCGACGCGTGCTCCCCTGGGCAGAATGCCCGCGTCGGGGGGTTCGTACGGGAGCGCACGGGCGCATGCCGGGGGCATGGCGCGACCGCGACGCGCCCCGCGACGCGCCCGGGGCGGGCGCGGGGCGGCCGGGAGCGGGGGAGAGGGAGAACGGGCGCACCGCCGTCCCGCCCGAGCGGGTCAGACGCCGGGCCGGTACCGCATCGGGTGGTCCTCCGGCACCTCCACCACCGCGATGCGCACCCCGTCGGGATCGGCGATCCACATCTCGACCAGCCCCCACGGCATCCGCTCCGGGGGCCGCAGAATCCGCACCCCGCGCTCCCGGAGCTCCTCGTGGGCCGCCGCGACGTCGGCCACCTGCATCCACAGCTCCAGCCCCGGCGCCGGCGGCGACTCCGCGCGGCCCGAGACCTCCAGGAACCCGCCGCCCAGGAAATAGACGGTGCCGCGCTCCGGTCCCGTGCCGAACTCCCGGTAGACGGCGAGGCCCAACGCCCCGCCGTAGAACGCCCGTGAGCGTTCCGGATCGGTCGGCCTCAGCAACACCCTGCCGCTCAGTACGTGCACCATGCCGTCCGACTGTACGCATCCGCCTGCGGTTAGTCTCGGGAGCGACCGCACCGGACCCCGCCGACCCGCGGTTTCCCGCCGGACCTCAGGGGCCGAGCGGGCCGCGGGTCGCGCGGGGCCGGGAATTCCGGAAAGAAAGGACCCCCGGAACACCATGGAAGCCATGGAGACCGCCCGCCCCGCCCAGGACGGGCCGGTGATCCGCGCTGCGGCCGCCGCCGACGTCGCCGCCCTCGTCCCCCTCGTCGAGTCCGCCTACCGCGGGGACGCCAGCCGCGTCGGCTGGACCACGGAGGCGGACATCCTGGACGGTCAGCGCGTCGACGAGGACGGGGTCCTGGAGGTGGTCACCGCCGAGAACAGCCGGGTGCTGATGGCCGAGGACGCCGAGGGGCCCACCGCCTGCTGCCACATCGAACTCCGGGGCGAGTCCGCCTACTTCGGCATGTTCGCGGTGCGGCCCGCCCTGCAGGGCGCGGGTCTCGGCAGGGTGATGCTCGCCGAGGCCGAGCGGGTGGCGCGGGCCGAGTGGGGCGTACGGCAGATGCACATGACGGTGATCCGGCAGCGGGAGGAGCTGATCGCCTGGTACGAGCGGCGCGGCTACCGGCGCACCGGGCAGATGTTCCCGTTCCCGTACGGTGACGAGCGCTTCGGCATACCGCGCCGCGACGACCTGGAGTTCGAGCTGCTGGTGAAGCGCCTTCCGTAGGCCCGGGGGCCGGGCGACGGGGGGGCCG
>NZ_JBPQTX010000241.1:0-10851 GCF_051386555.1 Streptomyces sp. URMC 126 | reverse complement strand
GGTGCGCCCGACCCGCGCGGCGGGCCGTCCGGCGCCCCCGTGCGGGCCCCCGCCTCCGCCCCCGTGCCCGCGCCGGCGCAGGGCGGCCGGCACGCCGCCGCGCCCGCCTTCGCCGACGACGGCGCGGTACGGCTCTCCGGCGCGCGGCTGCCGATCGGCCCCGGGCCGCGCGTCGCCGACGCCCGAGAGCCGTACGCGCCCTCGGCGGCCGGCACCGCCACCGGCTGGGTCCGCCCGCCCGGCGGCACGACGTCCCCCGCGCCGGCGGTGCCCGCGGCGCCCCCGGCGCCCGAGCCGGCGCCCAACGCCACGGTGGATCCCGCCCGTTGGCGGCCCTGGCGGTTCCGGATGTCCAACGACGTCTGGGGTACGCCCGTCGTCGCCGGCGACCTCGTGTACGTCACCTCCTTCGAGGTGCACGCGCTCGACGTGGCCAGCGGACGACGGCAGTTCAAGACCCGCGACGTCGCCTGGGCCATGGCCGTGGCCGACGGCCGCATACACGCCTCCGACGGGCCGACGCTCTACGCCCTCGACGCCGCCGACGGCGCGGAGCGCTGGCGGCTGTCCACCGACGGCTGGGTGTACTCGCTCGGCGTCGACCGGGGCACGGTCGTCACCGGCACGCGCGGCGGCGGCGCCCAGGCGTGGGAGGCGGCCACCGGCGAGCTCCTCTGGGACACCGCCGGCCTCCAGACCGACTTCGAGACGCCCGACTGCGGACCGGCCGTCCAGGACGGCACGGTCTTCATCTGGTCCGACGCCCGGCTGCGCGCCCTCGACGCCCGCTCCGGCACCGAGCGCTGGTCCTACCCGGTCGGCGACACCGGCTCCTGCGGCGGCGTCCCCGTCCGCCTGCACGCCGCCCCCGACGGCGTCGTCTACGTCGCCGCCGGCACCCGCCTGCTCGCCATCGACACCGCGCGCGGCGACGTCCGCTGGCGCTTCGAGGCCCCGGCGGTCTTCCTGAGCCCGCCCGCCGTGGGCAGCGGAGGCGTCTACGCGGCCGACTACCTCGGCACCGTCTACGCCCTCGACGCCGCGGGCGGCCAGGAGCGCTGGCGCATCGCCACCGAGGCGCGCCAGTCCACCGAGCCCGTGCTCGTCTCCAACGGCCTGGTCCACCTCGGCAGCGGCGGCGCCCTCTACACCCTCGACGCCGTCACCGGCACCCCCCGCTGGCGCTTCGCCGCCGGCGGCGACATCGTCGGCTCCCCCGTCGTCGCCGACGGCCGCGTCCACTTCGGCTCCGCCGACCACTGCCTCTACGCCCTCGACGCCACCGGCGGCCAGCTCCGCTGGAAGCTCGCCACCGGCGGCGAGATCACGGGCACGCCGCTGGCGGCGGGCGGCGTCGTCTACGCCTGCAGCAAGGACCGCTGCGTGTACGCCCTCGACGCGGCGAAGGGGACGGGGCAGGCGCGGCGGTGAGGTGAGGGGCGCGTGCTCCGGCGCGTCTTCTGAGCCCGTCGGCCGGCGCCCCGGCGTCAGTTCCCCGGCGCGTGGGGCCACTCCCCCCCAGGGGCGGCCCCACGCGCTCGTCGGCTCGAACGCCGGAAGCGCCGGGCGGCGGGCGGCGGAGCCCGGGCGGCCGTCGGCGGGGCTGCCGCTCGGACGGCGGGGAAGCGACGTCCTGCCGAGTACCCGCACGAACCGGGCATGGTGCGATGCGCCGTACATGGCATCGGTGTTCTCCGGAGACCTGCGACGTCATGCCCGGTGAAACCGTGCCCGTGACGGCTTCGGTCCATAGGCGTCCTTCCGGCTCGGCGAAATAGAGAGGACGGATGTCAGTGGTGGCCCTCATGATGGGGGCACTGGTCATTCGATTCCGGGCCGGTGATTCGCATCCCCTCTCGCGCCTGCGCTGACAGGCGACTTCGGCATGGTCCGACGAGAGATGTCAGAGCCCGGTGGTCAATGGAACGGAGGCAGCATGATGCGGTGGAGCGGGATGGCGACGAATGCCCTGTGGTGCGCGGCCGTTCGCGGTAGTGGCGATGACGAGCATGTGGGGTTCTCGGCCCGCCGGTGAGTGGCGCCCGGATTCTCAGGTCGCACAAGGGTGAGATCGTCGGAAAACATAGCAAGGCAACAGCAACAGCAGGGTGGTATCGCGTAGTTCATAACCACCTGGGGGCCCGGCGCAGCGTCCTGAGACGACGGCGCCGGCCCCCGCTCGCCCTCGAACAGAGAGTGAGCAGAATGGTGAAGGCCGTGGTGCCGATCGGGAAGTGTGCCGCGGAATGCCGCACAGTGTGACTCCTTTCTGCGGTCGGTGGACGGCCGAACAGGACTCTCGTCGAGCCGGCGTTTGTCCGCCAGAGCGAATGTGCTCATTCCCATGTCAGCGGTGCCCGATTGACGGACAATGCAGAGGTGCCCCAGAACAGTCGCCCCCAGGGAGGCGGAAGTGGGAAGGCCCGGGCGTCCGCAGGAAGGCGCGAGGGGAAGGAGCGCAGAGGCCAACGAACTCGCCGCTCTGTTAACAACGCCTAACACAATGAGTTGATCTGTCTGAGGCTGATCAGGCAGCAGCCGAGTTTGAGGAAGGCTTCGTGGATGTCGGCTCGTCTCTCCCAGCGGATGCGGAGGCGTTTGAAGCCGTGGAGCCAGGCGAAACTCCTCTCGACCACCCACCGGTAGGTGCCCAGTCCGGTGCCGTGCCGGGTCCCGCGGCGGGCGATGGCCGGCACGATGCCGCGCTCACGGACTCGTTCGCGGTAGATGTCGTGGTCGTAGCCGCGGTCGGCGAAGAGTGAGTCCGGTTTGCGGCGGGGGCGGCCGACACGTCCTCTCACTGGCGCAATGGCGTCGAGCAGGGGCAGGAGTTGGGTGACGTCGTTGCGGTTGCCGCCGGTGAGGATCACCGCGAGCGGGGTGCCGTGCCCGTCTGTGATCAGGTGATGCTTCGAGCCGGCCCGGCCTCGGTCGACCGGCGAGGGGCCCGTGTGGACCCCCCTTTTAGCGCTCTGACGTGGGAGGAGTCGACCACACAGCGGGACCAGTCCAGCCGGGAGGCCGCGTTCAGCTTGGCCAGCAGGACCTCGTGCAGCCGTTGCCAGACTCCGGCCTCGTTCCAGTCCCGCAGACGGCGCCAGCACGTCATGCCCGAGCCGAAGCCCAGCTCCTTCGGCAGGTACTCCCACTGGATCCCGGTGTGCAGTACGTACAAGATCCCGCACAGCACCTCCCGGTCCGGCAACGGCTTGCGGCCCGGATACCGGAACCTGCGCTCGCGCTGCGGCAGGAGCGGCTCCAGGTGATCCCACAGCTCATCCGACACGATCCACGGCGACATCCCCACAGAGGACCGAACGCCCAACTCTCGCCCTGGACACGGCAACCAGGAGCGATCCACCTCATTGTGTTAGCCGCTATAAGGAGCGTGACGCCCGACCTGACGGTACGCCAATTAGCCGCCCGTTACGCGGTCGGTAAGACCGCCTGGAGCGAGTACCGGTCGGGGGCGCGGACGATCCCCCTTCCCCTCCTGCGGAAGGTGCTCGACGACATGGTCCCCGACGCGCGGGCGAGGGACCGGTTGTGGCGGAGGGCGAGAACGCTGCACGCCGCCGCTACGAAACGGGACGGTGCCCCGGCGCCGGCCGCGCCGTACGGCTCCCCGGCGAAGCCGGGAGCCGGCGAAACGGCGAGCGGCCGGGACGGCGGGCCCCTGCTGGCGATACTCGGACCGGTCCGGTACCGGCGGGGAGACGAGCGGGTGCCCGTCGGCCCGCCGCAGCGGTGCGCCCTGCTGGCCGCCCTCCTCCTGCGCGACGGCCGCGGCGCCACCCCGGCGCAGCTCGTCGAGGACCTCTGGGGGGCGAACCCGCCTCCGTCCGCCGTCGCGGCCCTGCGCACCCACGCGTCGGGGCTGCGCAAGATCCTCGGTGGAAAATCCGTGCCCCTCAGCGACTCGGGCGGCTACTCGCTGCCCGTCCGGAGGGGGCTCGTCGACCTCCACCACGCCGAGGACGCGGCGGCCGCCGCCCAGCGCGCCTTCCGGGCCGGAGCGCCGGCCGAGGCGCGTGAGCTGTTCGCCGCCGCGCTGTCCGTCTGGACGGGCGAGTCGCTGGCGGGGGTGCCGGGCCCGTACGCCGAGGCGCAGCGCGCCCGGCTGGAGGAGTGGCGGCTCACCCTCCTGGAGTCCCGCCTGGAACTGGACGTCGCGTCGGACCGGTGCGCCGACACGGTCTCCGAGCTGACGCTCCTCGTGGCCGAACACCCGTACCGCGAGCGGTTCCGCGAGCTCTTGATGCTCGCCCTCCACCGCGGCGGCCGCCGGGGCGAGGCCCTTGCGGTCTTCACCGACGCCCGGCGCTTCCTCGTCGGGGAACGGGGCATCGAGCCGGGGCCGCGGCTGACGGAACTGTACCGTCGCGTGCTGGCCGCCGACCCCGGACTGGTCGAACCCGGACCGGGACGACCGCAGGGCGCCGTTCCGCTCGTGCGACCGGAACAACTTCCCGCGAGCACGGTTCACTTCACCGGCCGCGAGTCGGTGGCGGCCGAGATCAGGGCGCACCTGACCTCGGCCGGCGGGACCGGCTTGTGTGCCGTCTCCGGGGTGGGAGGCGTGGGGAAGACCGCCCTGGCGCTGTACGCCGCGCGGGGTGTGCGGGAGTGCTTTCCCGATGGGCAGCTCCACACCGATCTGCGAGGTGCCGGGGATGAGCCGGCGGATCCGCACACGGTGCTCGGGGCCTTCCTCCGCGCCCTGGGGATGGTCGACGCGGCCATTCCCGGCGGTACCGACGAGCGGGCGGCCCTCTACCGGTCCCTGCTGGCCCGGCGGCGTGTGCTGGTCCTGCTCGACAACGCGCGGGACGCCGCGCAGGTACGGCCCCTGCTGCCGGGAGCCGAGAAGAGCGCCGTGCTCGTGACCAGCCGCACCAGGCTCGTCGATCTGGAGGACGCGCACCTCGTCGACCTGGACGTCCTACGCCATGACGAGGCGCTCGGCCTCTTCGCCCGCGTCGTCGGCGAGGAGCGGGCGGCGGCGGAGCGCGACGCCGCGCGAGAGGTGGTGGCGGCCTGCGGCCGGCTGCCGCTCGCCCTGCGCATCGCCGCCTCCCGGCTGGTGGCCCGCTCCTGCTGGGACATCGGCACCCTCGCCCGCCGCCTCCGCGACGAACACCGCCGGCTCGACGAACTGCACGTGGGCGACCTGACGGTGACCGCGGCCTTCGGCATGGGCTACGGCCACCTCGACCCGGCCCAGGCCCGGGCCTTCCGCCTGCTCGCCCTGGCCGAAGGGCCGGACATCTCCCTCGACGCGGCGGCGGCCCTCCTGGGACTCCGGCCCCACGTCGCGGAACGGGTGCTGGAGTCCCTCGTGGACGCTTCCCTCCTGGTGTCCGTCAAGGCGGGGCGGTACCACTTCCACGACCTGGTACGGCTGTACGCCCGGTCCCGCGCCGAACAGGACGAGACGGCCGAGGAACGAGCGGCGGCCCTCTCCCGCCTGCTGGACTTCTACCAGGGCATGGCCCTGTACGTGTATATGCTGGGCCGCCCGGGCGACCGCTTGCCGGACCACGTGACCGCGGCGCCCGTTCCCGACTCCGCGCCCACGGACCTGACGGCGGCGGCCGAATGGCTCATCACCGAGACGGACTGCCTCCTGTCGTGCGTCCGGTCACTGGCCCGAGGCGCCACTCTGCGCAGGGCGGTCGACCTGCTGTACACGGCGCGGGACATATCCGAGTCCGGGCCGGGGCAGCGCGATTACCTGGAAACGGCCTTGGCGGCCCTGGAGGCCACCCTGGCGGAGCGGGACGCTTTCGCCGAGGGGCGGGCGCACCTGGTGCTTGCAGGGCATTTCGCCGTGGTGGGGGACCTTGCCGCGGCGGTGGAGCACGCGGACCGGTCGATCGCCTTGTCCCTTTCGGAGAACGACCTGCTGACGCGGTCCCGCGGAGTGAATGTGCGGGGCATCGTCGCCCTTTACCGAGGAAACCCCGACGAGGCGACGCGATGGTTCTCGACGGCCCTGGAGGCATTCAGGGCGGAAGGGGACCGCCCGGGCGAGGCGAGTGTGCTGAACAATCTAGCGATGAGCCACTCGAAAAACGGAGACGGTGCCCGTGCGTTGATCCTCGCCGAGCAGGCCCTGACCATTCACAGTGAGCCGGGGAGCCCGTCGTGGCGTCGGGCGAACAGCCTTTACACCCGCGGCCGTGCGCTGGCGGAGCTCGGCCGGTACCGAGAGGCCGTCCGGGACTACACCCACGCCCTGGAGATATTCCGGGACTGCCGGAAGATCCGCTGGCAGGCCTGGTCCCACTGGCGCCTGGCCCAGGTTCACCTCGCCGAGGGGATGCCCGCACAGGCCGCGCGCCACGCGGAGCTGGCCCTGTTCTTGGTGAGATCCCTGGGCGCGGACCGGGTCGAAGAGGAACTGCTCCACCTCTTGGCCGATGCCCTGGACCAAGTGGGGCACCCCGGGCGAGCGCGGGCCTGCCGCGAGGAGGCGACCTCCTTGTCGGACCGGCGGTCGCAGGGCTTGCATGACCGCATTGGGCGACCGGGCCGACGGGAGTGACGCCGATCAGGCCCCGGTGCTTTCCGAATGCTCGCCCTGCGGGACGTCGCCCGACTTCGCGTCCCACCCGTACCCGGCGCTCGCCGTGCTGGAGATGTGCTCGTCGGCGGAGGCGGTGAGCGTCCCCATCGCGGTGAGGGCGCCTGCGGCGGCGAGGACGATCGCGGCCGCACGGAGGCGGTGCGGTAGGGATCGGGTCATCGTGACTCCTGTGATGTGGTGGGTCTTCAGGGAATGGGCTGGGCCCGCGTCTGCTGTGGGGCGGTGTCAGGGCGCCGCCGCCCGACTCGGGAGCCGGTGCCGACGGAGCCCCCTCCGCGCCGTCGACACCGGTTCCTCGGCCGTGGTCGCGGCTCCCCTCCATGTCCCCCGAGGAGCCGCGGCCCCGCCTCTTTCAGGAGCGGGGGTTCCGTCCCCTCCGGAGTCGGAACCCCCGTGCCGGCCGACCGGATGTCCGGTTCCGGCGACTTGTCGCGATCCGGACTCAGACGGGCTCGGATCCGATGTGCTCGTCCTGCACGACGACCGGCGCGCCCTTGCCCTTGTCCCCCTTGGCGGCGACGGGCGCGGACACGGCGGTCGGGTTGTTCACCTGCTCGTCCTGCGGGGCGGGCGTGACGGGCGCGAGGTTGTGCTGTTCGTTCATGGTTCTCAACTCCGTTGTGGATGCGAGTCGTACGGTGCGACGGAGGACTGAACAGCCCGCCCGGCAACTCCCCCGAGGGCTGCCGGACGGGCGGATTCGGGCGTTCCCCGAATGAGGCCTTGCCCCGACCCGCCTGCCCCCCGACGCGACGGATCGATGCAATGAAGAATGCCGTACTCGGATAAACGATCGATGAACGGCCTGCTGGGAGGCCGTTCGGCCGGTGGCGGGGAGCCGCGGCCCGCGGGACCGGGGGCCTCAGGCGGATACGGAATCGAGCAGCCGGTGGACCTCCGACGCTTCCGCCCGGGCGCCTTGCTGCTGGAAGACGGACAGCGCTTCCGTCCAGCATGCCCGGGAGCGTTCCGGTTGTCCGAGCGCGGCGAGACACCGGCCGAGCACCGTGAGGATGCTGCCCCGGCGCCACTCGCCCCCGATACCCCGCACCTGGATCAGCGCCTGCTCGGCGTGGGACGCGCCCTGCGCCGCTTCCCCGGTCTCACAGTAGAGCTCGGCCATGCGGTACAGGGTCCAACCCTCCCACATGCGCTGGCGATGGGTGCGGAAGATCCTGAGCGCTTCCCCGTACACGCGGAGGGCGCTCGCGTGGTCGTGCGCGGTGGCGAGGATCAGGGCGTAGGTGTACAGCGAGTTCGCGACGCGCCACGTGCTGTTGGTCTCGCGGTAGATGGCCAGGCTCCGTTCGGCGAGCGCGACGGCCGAGCGAGTGCGTCCCGTGTCGGCGTGCACCCGTGAGAGATTGCTCAAAGCGCTCGCCTCACCGGGCCGGTTGCCGTCCTTGCGAAACCACTCCAGGGCCTGCTCGATATACCGCTCGGCGTCCTCCAGCCGATGCTGGTAGAAGGCCGCGATGCCGCGGATGTTCGAGGCGTAGCAGCAGGGCAGAGCGTCGTCGTTGGCGAGCCCCAGGCGGACGGCGTGCATGGCCTGTTCGTCGGCGGCGTCGAACTGTCCGGCCAGGCTGTGGACGTGGGCCAGTACGGTCCGCGCCCGCCCCTCGGCCCGGGTGTCACCGGCGGCCTGCGTCGCCGCGAGCAGGGCGGTGGCCACCTGCCGGTACTGCCGTGAGTGGGCTCCCGACTCGGTCAGGTCCTTCGCGGCGCGCAGGAGGTCGACCGCACGGCGGAGCGCGTCGCCGCCGGCGTCGGCATTCTGCCATGCGCATGCCAGCAGAGCGGGCGCCTCGGCGTACAGCCAGTCGCTGGCCTTCTCACTGTCGGCGAACACCAGACCCGGGTGACGCGTGGGAGTCAGGTGCTTCAGCAACTGCTCGCCCGGCCGCTCCAGCACGTACACCCCCGCCGCCGTCGACAGGTAGAAGTCCAGCAGCCGGTCCATCGCCGCCTCGCGTTCGCCCGGGGTCTGTTCGTCGCGTTCGGCGCAGGAGCGGGCGTAGAGGCGGAGGAGGTCGTGGAAGCGGTAGCGGCCGGGGGCGGCGGATTCGAGGAGGGAGGCGTCGACGAGGGTTTCGAGGAGCTCCTCCGTGGTGTCGGTGTCGAGGTCGAGGACGGCCGCCGCGGCCGGGAGGGAGATGTCCGGGCCGTCGGGGAGGCCGAGCAGGCGGAAGGCGCGGGCCTGGGCCGGTTCGAGCTGGCCGTAGCCGAGTTCGAAGGTGGCCTTGACGGCCAGGTCGCCGGCGCGGAGTTCGTCCAGGCGGCGGCGTTCGTCGCCGAGCTTGCGGGCGAGGACGGACACGGTCCAGGTGCGGCGGGCGGCGAGGCGGGACGCCGCGATGCGGATGGCCAGCGGCAGGAAGCCGCAGGCGGCGACGGTGTCCATGGCCGCGTCCCGCTCGGCGGCGACGCGTTCGGTGCCGACGATGCGGGTGAAGAGGACCAGGGCCTCCTCGGGGCTCATCACGTCCAAGTCCACCAGGTGCGCGCCGGCCAGGTCGACCATGCGGGTGCGGCTGGTGACCAGGGCCGCGCAGCCTTCCGTGCCCGGGAGCAGCGGGCGGATCTGGGCGGCGTCGCGGGCGTTGTCGAGGAGGGCGAGGACACGGCGCCCGTCGAGGGTGGAGCGGAAGAGGGCGGAGCGCTCCTGGAGGCCCTCGGGTATCGCCGAGTCGGCGACACCGAGCGCGCGCAGGAACGCGCCGAGGACGGCCTCGGGCTCGGCGACGACCGGACCGGTGCCCTGGAGGTCGACGTACAGCTGGCCGTCGGGGAAGAGGTCCCGGGCCGCGTGCGCCACGTGCACGGCGAGCGTCGTCTTGCCGACGCCCCCGATGCCGGCCACCGCGGACACCGCCATCACCCGGCCCTCGGCGGTCGCCAGCTGGTGGCTGAGCTCCTGGACGAAGGCGTCACGGCCGGTGAAGTCCGGGACGGTGGCGGGGAGCTGGGCGGGCCGGACGAACGCCGGTCCCGCGCCGCCGCGGTCCGCCGACGGGTGGGGCGCGAGGTCGGCGTCGCCGCGCAGGATGCGCTGCTGGAGCTCGGAGAGCTCGGCGCACGGCTCGACGCCCAGCTCCTCGTCCAGCAGCCGCCGGGTGTCGGTGTAGACGGCCAGCGCCTCGGCCTGCCGGCCGCTGCGGTAGAGGGCGAGCATCAGCAGTTCGCGCAGCCGCTCGCGCAGCGGATGGGCGGCGGTGAGCGCGGTGAGCTCGGAGACGGCCTCCGCGTGGTGGCCGAGTTCCAGGTCCAGGTCGAGCCGGGTCTCCAGCAGGCCGAGCCGCCATTCCTCCAGGCGGACGCGCTGGGTGTCGGCGTACGGGCCGGGGACGTGCGCGAGCGGCTCGCCGTCCCAGACGGCCAGGGCCTCGTTGATCAGGGCCCGGGCCCGGGTGCCGTTGCCCGCCGCGCGGGCCTTCTCGGCCTCGGCGGCGAGACGCTCGGCGGAGTCGATGTCCAGACAGCCGACGCCCGCCCGGAGCGCGTACCCGCCCGCCTCGCTCGCCAGCACGTCCGCGTCCGGCCCTAAGGCCTTGCGGAGGCGGGACGCGTAGGTGCGCAGCGCGGCGAGGGCCGCGTGCGGTGGATCGTCGCCCCACAGCGCGTCGACGAGCTCGGCGGCGGTGGCCGTGCGTCCGCCGCGCAGCAGCAGCGCGGCGAGCAGGGCCCGTTGCTGGGGTGAACCGGTCCGCAGTTCCTCGCCTCCGCGCCAGGCGCGGACGGGCCCGAGCACGGCGAAGCGCAGTCGCTGTCCGTGCCCTGTGTCGCCGGCCATCGTGACCCCCTGCTCGTCCTGCTCGGTGGCACCGGTCAGTCTGCCCTGTCCGGGGCCCCGGCGTCAGCACCGGTCCGGCCCTCTCCACAGGGCCTTCAAAGGCTGTGAACGGCGCGTCGCCGGAGGGCGGGAGGGCCGGCGCGGCGGCCCGGCGGAGGCACGACGTCCGCGTCCCGGCCGCTCCGGCGGGGGACGGTACGGGCGGCCGGACGGGTGCCGGGCAGCGACGTGAGCAGGGAGATGCGGCGGTACGGGCGCCCCAACTGCCGTCGTGCGCAGGGATGTCGTACGGGGAGCCCGTGCGGACGCGGGGGTGCCGCGGCGGGGTGCTCGGGGAGCCGGCGCGCGTCGGCCCGGGGGGCTGTCGTGGCCCCGGCGGCGTTCACAGGCCGTGCCGCGCGGCCGGATGTCGCCGTCGGATGCTCCAGGGGGGCGGGTCCGGAGGGTGACGAGAGTCGCAGCGGTGGGG